>JANNNM010000335.1:0-5642 GCA_031398535.1 Betaproteobacteria bacterium
CAATGGACGGCGCGGGCGCGGCGCTGCGCGTGGTAGAGCGCCGCATGGTGGTTGTCGCGCAGGTCGCGGCGGAACCAGACCAAGGCCCGGGCGTAGTCGGGGGCGGCTGGGGACGGGGCGGAGGGGGGCATGGAGAGAGGCGCAGATAAACCGTCCGATTGTGGCGCACCCCCCATACGTTTACAATTCGACGCCATGGAAGATTCCGTCAATCTCACCGACCACTTCCTGATCGCCATGCCGGCCATGGCGGATCCGCGGTTTGCGCATACGCTCACCTATGTATGCGAGCACAACAAGGACGGCGCGCTCGGCATCGTGATCAACAAGCCGATCGACATGACGCTCGAGGCCCTGTTCGAGCAGATCGACGTGCCGCTTGCCGACGACGTCCTGCGCATTGCTCCCGTGTATTTCGGCGGCCCGGTCCAGGTGGACCGGGGCTTCGTGCTGCACCGGCCGCTCGGCAACTGGCAATCCACGCTGGCGATCAGCGACGACATGGGCCTCACCACATCGAAGGACGTGCTGGAGGCCGTTGGCCGGGGCGATGGACCGAAGGATGTCTTCGTGTCGCTGGGCTACGCCGGTTGGGAGGCGGGGCAGCTGGAGCAGGAACTGGCGCAGAACGCCTGGCTGACCGTCGCCGCCGATGCCGACGTGCTGTTCGATTTGCCGGCGGACCGGCGGTTGCCCGCCGCGATGCAGCTCCTCGGGATCGATTTCTCGCGTCTTTCCGAAGACGTCGGGCACGCGTGATCCGCGTCCGTGACGCGTCCCCCTGCCACGGTACTGGCATTCGATTTCGGCACCCGGCGCATCGGCATTGCCGTGGGCAATACGCTGACCCACAGTGCACGGGCCCTGACCACCATCGAGGAGCCGCGCGACGAACCACGGTGGGCCGCGATCACGCGGTTGATCGCGGAGTGGCAGCCGCAGTTGCTGGTGGTGGGGCTGCCGGTGCATGCCGATGGCACGCCGCACGCCATGACCGCGCAGTCCGCCGCGTTTGCGCAGCGCCTGCGCTCCACGTTCGCGTTGCCGGTGGAAGCAGCCGACGAGCGCCATACGACGCAGGCTGCGCAGGGCGAGATCGAGGCTGCCGGCGGCGGGCGCGCCGCGCGCGCATCGCGCGATGCGGTCGCCGCGCGTCTGATCCTGCAGGGATGGCTCGATGAGCACGCCCGGGCCGATTCCTGACGCCGAAGCCCTGCTGCTGCGGCTGGCGGAACGCATGCGCGCCGCCGTGGCCTTCGATGCAGCCTTCGTCGGCATCTATTCCGGTGGCGCGTGGCTGGCCGAACGCCTCGGCGCGATGGTCCCCGGCAACCATCCGGTGGGCTTCATCGATGTCTCGTTCTACCGCGACGACTATTCCACCACCGGCCTCAAGTCCAACAGCCGCCGCACCGAGCTTCCCTTCGACGTCAATGGCGCCACGATCGTGCTGATCGATGACGTGCTCTATACGGGCCGCAGCGTGCGCGCCGCGATCAACGAATTGTTCGACTTCGGGCGGCCCGCCGCCATCGAGCTGGCGGTGCTCGTCGACCGCGGCGGCCGCGAGCTCCCCTATGAACCCACCTACTGCGGCGAGCGGCTGACGGTGGCCACGGATCTTTCCATCGTGCTGTCGCGCGACGGCGAGGCGCTGCGGCTGTCGGCCGAGCCGGTGGTGCGATGAGGTTTCATTGAGCACTCACCGCAACCCGCAACTCGATGCGCAGGGCGCGCTGACGCACCTGCTCACGCTGGAAGGGCTGCCCGCCGACGTCATCACGGGCATCCTTGATATCGCCGAGCCATTCGTGTCGATCGCGGAGCGCGAAGTGAAGAAGGTGCCTTTGCTGCGCGGCAAGGCCGTATTCAACCTGTTCTTCGAGAATTCGACGCGCACGCGGACGACGTTCGAGATCGCCGCCAAGCGCCTGTCCGCCGACGTGATCAACCTCAACATCGGCGCGTCGTCCACCAGCAAGGGCGAGACGCTGCTCGACACCGTCGACAACCTCGTGGCGATGGATGCGGACATCTTCGTCGTCCGGCATTCGCAGTCGGGCGCGCCGCATCTCATCGCGCAACACCTCAATGCGCACGGTCGCTCGCACGTCCATGTCGTCAATGCCGGCGATGGCCGCCATGCGCATCCGACGCAGGGCCTGCTCGATCTCTACACGATCCGCCACTACAAGCGCGACTTCCGCAACCTCACGGTGGCCATCGTGGGCGACGTGCTGCATTCGCGCGTCGCGCGGTCGCTGATCCACGGACTGACGACGCTCGGCACGCCGGAAGTACGCGCCATCGGGCCGAAGACGCTGCTGCCGGCGCAGGTGGAGTCGCTGGGCGTGCGTGTGTTCCACGACATGCGCGAAGGATTGCGCGGCTGCGATGCGGTGGTGATGCTGCGGCTGCAGAACGAACGGATGAAGGGTGCGTTGCTGCCGTCGGCCGGCGAGTATTTCAAGCACTACGGCCTGACCGAGGAAAAGCTGGCGCTGGCGAAGCCCGACGTGATCGTGATGCATCCCGGGCCGATGAATCGTGGCGTCGAGATCGATTCCGCCGTGGCGGACGGCGCACGCAGCGTGATCCTGCCGCAGGTGACGTTCGGCATTGCGGTGCGGATGGCGGTGATGAGCATCATCGCGGCGAACGGGTGATGGTGTTTCCACGATGAAGATCGCAATCACCAACGGCCGCCTGGTCGACCTCGCGGGCAAGCTCGATCGCGTCGAGACGCTGTACGTGGCCGCGGGCCGCATCGTCGCCATCGGCGACGCGCCGGAGGGCTGGCACGCCAACCGCGTCATCGACGCGAAGGGCCTCGTCGTCACGGCGGGACTGGTCGACCTTGCGGCGCGATTGCGCGAGCCGGGCTTCGAGTACAAGGCCACGCTCGAATCGGAGCTACATGCGGCGGTTGCAGGGGGCGTCACCAGCCTCGCATGCCCGCCCGACACCGACCCGCCGCTGGACGAGCCGGGCCTGGTGGAGATGCTCAAGTTCCGCGCGCGCTCGCACAACCAGGCGCATGTCTATCCGGTGGGTGCGCTGACGGTCGGCCTGCAGGGCACCACGCTGACCGAGATGGGCGAACTGTCCGACGCGGGCTGCGTTGCGTTCTCGCACGCCGACGTGCCGTTGCTCGACACGCAGCTGCTGCGCCGCGCGATGCAGTACGCCGCGACCTTCGGCTATCGCGTGTGGCTGCGTCCCAGCGACCCGCACTTGAGCCGCGGCGGTGTCGCGCACGACGGCGAGGTATCCACGCGTCTAGGCTTGCCGGGCATTCCCGCGGCCGCCGAAACCATTGCGCTCGCGACGATCCTGGCGCTCGCGCGCGAAACCGGTGTGCGGTTGCACGTGGCGCGGCTGTCGGCGGCAGGCAGCGTGGCCATGATCCGCGCGGCGAAGGCCGACGGTATGGCCCTGACCTGCGACGTGGCCGTGCACCACCTGCACCTGTGTGATCTCGACATCGGCTGGTTCGATGCCAACGCCCACCTGGTGCCGCCGCTGCGCACGACCCGCGATCGCGCCGCGCTGCGCGCTGGTGTCGCCGACGGCACCATCGACGCCATCTGCTCCGATCACGCGCCGGTCGATGACGACGGCAAGCAGGTGCCCTTCGGCGAAGCCGAACCGGGCGCCACCGGATTGGAACTGTTGCTGCCGTTGGCCCTCAAATGGGCGGCGGAGGACAAGATTCCGCTCCCGGTCGCGCTGTCGCGGATCACGAGCGTCCCCGCCGCGATCCTGGGGATCGAGGCTGGCGCGCTGGCTGTGGGACGGCAGGCCGACATCTGCATCTTCAATCCTGAAGCATGGTGGACCGTGGAGCGAAGCGCGCTCAAGAGCCAGGGCAAGAACACGCCCTTCCTCGGCCTGCAGGTGCCGGGACGGGTGCGGGCCACGCTGGTGGCGGGGCAGGTTGTCCATGAGGATTAGGGCGGCGGCGATGCAACGCCAAGTTATATTCGGTGCACGGGTTTGCGCGCCCCCGCAGGCGCGCCATTGGCAAAGGAGCGGGCGTAGTGAACGATGTGATCAGCACCGAAATGAAGAGTCTTCTGGGCGAGCGCAATGTTGTTGACCGGCGGAGTTTTGTCGTGACGTCCCTTGGCGCAGGCTTTGCGCTGGCCGTGCTGCCGGTGACGGCGCAGACCATCACCACGCCCGTCGACGGCCTTGTCGCCGGCGAGGTCAAGGTCAAGACGAAGGACGGCGAGATGGCCGCCTATCGCGCGGTGCCGGCCACGGGCAGCAATTTCCCCGTCATCCTGGTCGTGCAGGAAATCTTCGGCGTCCACGAGTACATCAAGGATGTCTGCCGCCGTCTCGCGAAGAACGGTTTCTTCGCCATTGCGCCGGAGCTCTACGCGCGGCAGGGCGATGCGTCGAAGTACACGGACATCCCGAAGCTGGTGTCGGAGATCGTCAGCAAGGTGACCGATGCGCAGGTGATGGCGGATCTCGACGCCACGGTGGCCTTCGCGAAGGAGTCGGGCAAGGCGGATACGACGCGCCTTGGGATCACCGGCTTCTGCTGGGGCGGCCGCATCGTGCACATGTATGCCGCGCACAATCCCGGCGTGCGCGCCGCCGTGGCGTGGTACGGCCCCACGGCACGCGCCTATGCCGCCGGCGACAGGACACCGCTCGATGTCGCGCCGCAGATCAAGGGCGCGGTGCTCGGCCTCTACGGCGGTGCGGATGGTGGCATTCCGAACGACACGGTGGAGAAGATGTTCGCGGCACTGAAGGCCACGGGCAATACCAAGTCGGAATTCGTGATCTTCCCGGATACGCCGCACGCGTTCCATGCGGACTACCGGCCGAGCTATCGCAAGGCGCAGGCCGACGAGGGCTGGGCGAAGATGCTGGCGTGGTTCAAGCTCAACCTGGCGTGATGCGTTACGTTGTAGGCGAGGCTTCAACCCCGCCGGTTTGATCCCGGGAGCAGGTGGCAATCCAGCGCCGCCATGCTCCCGATGTCATTTGGCGCGCGGCACCCGGCCCATCAGGAAGAATTCGTCGTTGGGCCGCATGGCGATCAGGTTGGCCATCCGGTTCGACAGCGCGAAGAATGCCGCGATGCCGCCGATGTCCCAGGCGTCCTCGGCGGAGAACCCGTGGGCGGCCAGCGTGGCGAAATCCTCATCCGTGATCGACGGGCTGTCCACCGCCACCTTCATCGCGAAATCAAGCATCGCGCGCTGCCGCGGCGAGATGTCGGCCTTGCGGTGATTGACCGCCACCTGGTCGGCGACGAGCGGATTCTTCGCGTAGATGCGCAGGATCGCGCCGTGCGCCACGATGCAGTACAGGCAGTCGTTGGCGCCTGACGTGGCTACGACGATCATCTCGCGCTCGGCCTTGGTCAGGCCCCCATCCTTTTCCATCAGCGCGTCGTGGTACGCGAAGAAGGCGCGGAACTCCGCCGGCCGGTGGGCCAGCGTGATGAAGACATTGGGGATGAAGCCCGCCTTCTGCTGCACGGAGAGGATCCGCGCGCGGATGTCCTCCGGCAGGTCGGCCAGGGCAGGAACGGGGTAGCGGCTGATGGCGGGTGGCGTCATGCGCGGGAGTTTAGCAGTGGGATCGCGGCGTAATACAATGGCGGCCGCACCGGCGGC
>JANNNM010000349.1:0-1587 GCA_031398535.1 Betaproteobacteria bacterium
TCGGCACCAGCGAGGCAATCCGCACCGGCGCCACGGCAGGCTGATGCGCAACGCCCGCCCAGTCGGTGGCCGCCGATGCGATCACGGGCTCAATCGAAATGCCGGGGCTTGCGCTTGCGCGTCGCCAGCACGCGATCGAGCTGCGGCCTTGGCATCTCCCGCAGCAGTCGTGCCAGCCCGGCTACCTGGGACGGCAGCACGAAGAAGCGCTGCCGCCGCGCGATGGCGCGCACCATCAGGTCCGCCGCGCGATCCGCGGTGAGGATGAAGGGCATCCGGTAGGGATTGCGCGCTGTCATCGGCGTGGCGATGAAGCCGGGGCAGAGGGTCAGCACGTCGACGCCACTGCCACGCATCTCGATGCGCAGCGCCTCGAGGCAGGTGATGACCGCCGCCTTCGAAGCCGAATAGGCGCCCGCGCCGGGCAAGCCGCGGAAACCGGCGATGCTGGCAATGCCCACGAGCGTCCCGCGACCGTCACGGCGCATGGCGGCGGCAAACGGCGAGAACGTGTTCACCACGCCCATCACGTTGGTGTCGAAGACGGTTTGAAACGCCACGCGATCCGACGGCTCCTCGGTCAGCGTGCCGCGCGAGACGCCGGCATTGGCGATGACGATGTCGGGCGTGCCGAAGCGCGCGCAGAAATCAGCGCCGGCCGCGGCAAGGGCGTCGCCATCGCGAACATCGAGTGCGTATGTGGCCACCGTGGCCGGTGCCACCCCTGCCGCTACGCGTTGCAGCTCCGGCGCGCGGCGGGCGACCAGCCCCAGCGTGGCGCCCATCCCGGCATAGCGTCGCGCCAGGGCCTCACCGACGCCGGAGCTTGCCCCGGTGAGGAACACCCGCATGGGAACCCGCGATCAGGACTTCGGACGTTCGGCGCGCGCCTTCACGACCAGCGCATCGATCGCCGCCGGGATGCCGGCGTGACCGTTCTGCATGCGCTCGGGACCGGTGACGAACTTGCCGTCGACGATGATCGTCGGCACCGACTGGATCTGGTAGACCTGCGCCTGCTGCTTGGCGCGATTGACCTTGCCGACGACCGTGAACGATGCGTACAGCTCCTCGACCTTCTTGCGGTCGAGGCCCTTGGCCGCCGCCCATTCGAAGAACTCCTTCTCGTTCCAGAGCTGGTTGCCCTTGCCATGGATGGAGGAGAAGACGTCCGGCGAGAGCTTGTTCTCCTCGCCCATCGCCTCGAGCGTGTAGTAGACGCGGGCGAGATTTTCCCAGCGGGGCTGGAACATCACGGGAACACGTCGAAGCTGGACGTCCGCCGGCTTGTTCTTGAGCCAGGCCTGCAGGTTGGGCTCGAGTTCGCCGCAATGCGGGCAGCCGTACGAGAAGAATTCGATGACCTCGATGTTCTTGCCCGTCTCGACCGGCTGCGGGTTCTTGATCCGCGCGTAGTTGCGGCCCTCGACCAGGTCCTGGGCCAGCGCCCCGGTGGTGACGGCAAGCGCCACGATGGCAAAGGCGGTGCTGACGAGTCCGCGCAGCGGCGCGGACGGGTGTTGGCGAATCATGCTTGCTCCCGATGGTGGAGCGCGGCGACGGGCCGCGCAATGTCATTAACGGCGC
>JANNNM010000359.1:0-3026 GCA_031398535.1 Betaproteobacteria bacterium
CAGGAAGCCGAACTTGCGCTGCTGGTCCTCCGGCGAGATGCCGAGCGACGCGAAGACCTTCGCCTGCACTTCGGGCCGGTGGATACGTACCGAGCCGCCGCCGATTTCCCAGCCGTTCATCACGACGTCATAGGCCTTGGCGATGGCATTGCCCGGATCAGCCGAGAAGAGATCCTCGTGCCCGTCCTTGGGCGCGGTGAACGGATGATGCCGCGCCGCCCACGTGTCGTTCTCGTCGTCGTGCTCGAACATCGGGAAGTCGACGACCCACAGCGGCTTCCAGCCCTCCACCGCCAGCCCGCGGTCGTGGCCCACCCTGGCGCGCAACGCGCCCAGCGCATCGTTGACTACCTTCGCCTTGTCGGCGCCGAAGAAGATGAGGTCGCCGTTGGCCGCACCCGTGCGGGTGAGGATGTCGCGCAGCACGGCCTCAGGCAGGAACTTGACGATCGGCGACTGCAGGCCTTCCTCGTTCACCTTGGTGACATCGTTGACCTTGATGTATGCGAGGCCGCCCGCACCGTAGATCTTCACGAACGTCGTGTAGTCGTCGATCTCCTTGCGCGACAACGTGCCGCCGCCGGGCACGCGCAGCGCGGCCACGCGACCATTGGCACGGTCGGCCGCGGCGCGGAAGACCTTGAAGTCCACCGTCTTCATCACGTCGGTGAGGTCGGTCAGCACCAGCGGAATGCGCAGGTCCGGCTTGTCCGAGCCGTACTTGTCCATGGCCTCGGCAAAGGCCATGACGGGGAACGGGTACGGCAGGTCGACGCCCAGGGCTTCCTTCCACATCGTGCGGACCAGCTTCTCCATCATCGCGCGGATGTCGAGCTCGTCCATGAACGACGTCTCGATGTCGATCTGCGTGAACTCCGGCTGCCGGTCGGCACGCAGGTCCTCGTCGCGGAAGCACTTGACGATCTGGTAATAGCGGTCGAAGCCCGCCATCATCAGCATCTGCTTGAAAAGCTGCGGCGACTGCGGCAACGCATAGAACTGGCCGTGATGGATGCGCGAAGGCACGAGGAACTCGCGCGCGCCTTCCGGCGTGGACTTGTAGAGCGCCGGGGTCTCGATGTCGATGAAGCCGAGCGCATCGAGATAGCGGCGCGCCGACATGGCGGCACGGTAGCGCAGCATCATGTTCTTCTGCATCTGCGGACGGCGCAGGTCAAGCACGCGATGCTCGAGCCGCACGGTCTCCGACAGGGTCTCGTCGTCCATCTGGAACGGCGGCGTCAGCGAGGCGTTCAGCACCTCGATCTCGTGCGCCAGCACCTCGATCTCGCCGGAAACCAGGTTGGTGTTGGTGGTGCCTTCCGGGCGCGGCCGCACGCGGCCGATGATCTGCACGCAATACTCGTTGCGCAGCGTCTCGGCCACGGCAAACGTGGTGGCGCGGTCGGGATCGCAGACGATCTGGACCAGGCCTTCGCGGTCGCGGAGATCGATGAAGATGACGCCGCCGTGGTCACGGCGGCGCTGGACCCACCCCATCAGGGTGACGGTCTGCTCAAGGTAGCGGCGGTCGATGCGGCCGCAGTAGTCGGTACGTTTCACGGCAAATTCTCCAGGCGAAGTCTTGACGCGCAAAGGCGTGGAAATGGTGGCGATGGCGATGCGGGGGCACGGGCTGCCGCGACGCCCGGCCGCAAGCGGCCCGGCATCACGCAGCCCGGTCAATTTCGGGGGTGTGCGGTGCCGGCAACCGGGGCCGGGATGCCGGCCGGGGGCAACGCTGTGCCGGATCGCGGTGCGACGACGCCCATCGAGATCACGTACTTCAGCGCCTCGTCGACCGACATGTCGAGATCGCGGACGCGCGATTTCGGCACGATGATGAAGTAACCCGACGTGGGGTTGGGCGTGGTGGGCACGTATACGCTGACGTGTTCCTCGGTCAGGTGGCGCGCGACCACGCCGGCCGGCGCGCCGGTCAGGAAGGCGATGGTCCACGAACCTTCATGCGGAAATTCGACCAGCAGTGCCTTGCGGAAAGCATTGCCCGAATCGGACAGCAGCGTGTCGCTGACCTGTTTCACCGACGAATAGATCTGCTTCACGACGGGAATGCGTCCCAGGATCCGTTCCCAGAAGCGGATGAGGTGCGCGCCGAAGAAATTGGCGGCAACGACCCCGGTGATGAGCAGGATCGCGAAGCTCAGCAGCACGCCGAAGCCGGGGATGTGCACGCCGAGCAGCGCGTCGGGACGCGCGCTTTCCGGGAAAAGATAGAGCGTCTGGTCGAGCGTGGTGACGAGGAAGTGCAGCACCCACATCGTGATGCCGAGCGGCACCCACACGAGGAGGCCGAGGATGAGGTAGCGCTTCATGGTGTGACCCGGGGGCGGCGCGCTCAACTGGCGGCGGCCGTGCCGCCGGAGGGCGGCGCGGACTTGGTGTCCGACGTCGTCGTGGAAGATTCGGCCTTGGCCGCCGGTGCGGCTTCCGTGGTCTTGGTCTCGCCAGCGGGCGCGGCGTTGCCGTCGGCGGCGTCGGGCTTGGCGGCGGCGGCCGCAGGCTTGTTGCCGCCCCGGAAATCGGTCTGGTACCAGCCGCTGCCCTTCAGCTGGAAGCCGGCGGCCGAGACCTTCTTGACGAGCGTCTCCTTGCCGCAGGCAGGGCAGGTGGTCAGCGGCGCGTCGCTGAATTTGCGGATGGCCTCGTGCTCGTTTCCGCAGGCGTCACAACGATATTCGTAGATGGGCATCGATCAAACTCCGGACCCGCTGCCGGGTGCGGCAGCGCGAGCGCATCAGGCGGATCGCGGTGCCGGCACTTGCCCTGCCGACACTTGGCTAAACTGCTTGATTCGCATAGATTATTTAACTTTCCATTATAGCGCGTTCCGGCCCTCCCGCCGATACCCTGCATGCGATGGAACGCGCCCCGCGCGGGACGAATGGTGGTGACCGGCGATCAAGTTGCTTTATGCCGGTCGTGGTTGGCGAAGCCGACGTGTTCGAACATCTCCACCTGGCTGATGGCGTCGAAGGCGCCGTCCATGTCGAGGTCGCGGTAGT
>JANNNM010000784.1:0-1612 GCA_031398535.1 Betaproteobacteria bacterium
GGCGCGTAGATGCCCACGACCTCACCCCGTTCGAAGGTGCCTTCGACCGCCACGACGCCGATGGGCAGCAGGCTCTTGCCTTCCTTGATCAGCGCGCGCACCGCGCCGGCATCGAGCTGCAGCTTGCCTGCCAGTTGCACATGGTCGGCCAGCCATTGCTTGCGCGCGGCCAGCGATTGCGCCGGCGCGATCAGCGCGGTGCCCAGCGGATGGCCAGCCGCCAGCCGCGTCAGCACATTCTCCTCACGTCCCGACGCAATGATCGTCGACGCGCCGGAACGCGCGGCGCGCTTGGCCGCGAGGATCTTCGTCAGCATGCCACCGCGGCCGAGCGTGCTGCCGGCGCCGCCGGCCATCGCTTCCAAGGCCGGGTCGCCGGCGCGCGCTTCGTGCACGAAGGTGGCCGTCGGGTCCTTGCGCGGATCGGTGGTGTAGAGGCCCTGCTGGTCGGTCAGCAGGATCAGCACGTCGGCTTCGATCAGGTTGGCCACCAGCGCGCCCAGCGTGTCGTTGTCACCGACGCGGATCTCGTCGGTGGTCACCGTGTCGTTCTCGTTGATGATCGGGATGACCGACAGTGCCAGCAGCGTGCGCAGCGTGGTGCGGGCGTTGAGATAGCGGCGCCGGTCGGCCAGGTCCTCGTGCGTCAGCAGGATCTGTGCGGTCTGCAGGCCGAATTTCGCGAACGCGGTTTCGTAGGCCTGGATCAACCCCATCTGGCCGACGGCCGCGGCCGCCTGCAACTCGTGGATGGCCTTGGGCCGCGTGGTCCAGCCGAGGCGCTTGATCCCTTCGGCAATGGCGCCGGACGACACCAGCACCACTTCGCGGCCCGCGACCTTCAGCGCGGCGATTTCCTCGGCCCAGTGCGCGACGGCCGCGTGGTCGAGGCCGCGCCCGTCGTTGGTGACGAGTGACGAGCCGACCTTGACGACCAGCCGCTTCGCATTGGCAACCAGCGTTGTCATTCTTCGTTATCGGGTTCAGCGTCCGCGGCCTTGCGGGGGCGGCGGGCGCGAACGGGCTCGGGTTTCAGCACGACGGGCTCGCCCATCACCGGTGGCGCTTCCGTGGTGCCGGAGCCCGCCATCAGGTACGCGGGCCGCGCATCCAGCCACTCCTGGATGGCGAACGTCAGCGGACGGCAACCCTCGCCACTGATCGCCGCGATGGCGAACACAGGGCCTTTCCACTTGTAGGCCTTGAGGAAAGCCTTCACGCGTGCGTCGCGCTCTTCCTCGGGGATGAGGTCGAGCTTGTTCAGCACCAGCCAGCGCGGCTTGTCGTAGAGTGCTTCATCGTAGCGTTTCAGTTCCTTGACGATGGCGCGCGCGTCGTGCACGGGATCGGCGTCGCCGTCGAGCGGCGCCAGGTCGACGAGATGCAGCAGCAGCCGCGTGCGCACCAGATGGCGAAGGAAGCGATGGCCGAGGCCGGCGCCGTCAGCCGCACCTTCGATCAGTCCCGGAATGTCGGCGACGACGAAGCTCTTCTGCTCGCTGGTGCGCACGACCCCCAGGTTGGGCGCCAGCGTGGTGAACGGATAGTCCGCCACCTTGGGGCGCGCCGCCGAGATCGCGCGGATGAGTGTCGACTTGCCCGCGTTGGGCAT
>JANNNM010000424.1:0-2855 GCA_031398535.1 Betaproteobacteria bacterium
CTAACTCGTCGAAATGGAACGGCGCCCGCGATGCGGACGCCGCTCATTTCGCCGGCCTCCGGTTGTTGGCAGAAATGGGGTCAGGTTCGATTTAATCGCAGGGAGATGCATGCCAGGCGACGGACTTCGGGCGATTAACTCGAGCCTTACCCCATTTCTGAGGCGCTACGACTTGCCTGAACTGAATTGTCGCAATTCATGAAACAAGACATGACCGCTACCAACAACGCTGCCCTCGCCCCCGCCGCTGCGCCCTATCTTTCGGTGAACAACATCGAGGTGATCTACGACCACGTCATCCTCGTGCTGAAGGGCGTCTCGCTCGAGGTGCCGCAGGGTTCGGTCGTCGCGTTGCTCGGGGCCAATGGCGCCGGCAAGAGCACGACGCTGAAGTCCATCTCCAACCTGCTGCGCGCCGAGCGCGGCGAGGTCACCAAGGGCACCATCGAATTCAAGGGCCAGCGTGTCGACACGCTGACCGTCAACGAGCTCGTCCGCAAGGGCGTGTGCCAGGTCATGGAAGGCCGGCACTGCTTCCAGCATCTCACGGTCGAGGAAAACCTGCTGACCGGCGCCTTCACGCGCAAGGTGTCGCGGGCCGAGATCGCCGTGGCGCTGGAGAAGGTCTATCACTACTTCCCGCGGCTGAAGACACGCCGCACCAGCCAGTCGGGCTACACGTCCGGCGGCGAGCAGCAGATGACAGCCGTGGGCCGCGCGCTGATGGCGGCGCCCACGATGATCCTGCTGGATGAACCCTCGATGGGCCTTGCGCCGCAGATCGTCGAGGAAATCTTCGAGATCGTCCGCGACCTCAACACGAAGGAAGGCGTGTCGTTCCTGCTGGCCGAGCAGAACACGATGGTGGCGCTGCGCTACGCCAACTACGGCTACATCCTCGAGAACGGGCGCGTCGTCATGGATGGCGTCGCGAAGGATCTTGCATCCAACGAGGACGTGAAGGAGTTCTACCTCGGGCTCTCGTCCGGCAACCGCAAGTCGTTCCGCGATGTGAAGCACTACCGCCGCCGCAAGCGCTGGCTGTCGTAGTGGGACTCAACGTCGACAAGCTGCGCCGCTATTGCGCGACGCTGCCGGGTGCCACGATGGACATCAAGTGGGGCGCCGACGAATGTCACAGCGTGGGTGGAAAGATGTTCGCAGTGTTCCTGGTGCAGCAGCGCGCCAACCCCAGCTTCTCCTTCAAGTGCGATCCCGAGCGCTTCCTCGAGCTGACCGACGTGCCCGGCATCATTCCCGCGCCGTATCTTGCGCGCGCGCACTGGGTGCAGGTCACGCGCGCGGATGCCCTTGCCGACGCGACGGCGCGGACGTTGCTTACGCACGCGCACGCGCTGGTGTTCGCCAAACTCACCCGGCGCGCGCAGGCCGACATCACGGGCCAGCCGCCCGCCAGGAAGGCGAAATGACCGACCACTACGACGACCTCGAGACGCGGGCCCCGGAGGTCCGCGAACGCGCGCTGTTCGCCGCGTTGCCGCAACAGATTGCGCACGCCAAAGCCCATGCGCCGGCCTTTGCCGGATTGCTGGCGGAGTTTGACCCCGCGGCCATCGCGACACGCGCGGCATTGGCGCGGCTGCCCGTCACGCGCAAGTCGGACCTGGTGGGGCTGCAGCAGGCCGCACCCCCGTTCGGCGGCTTTGCCGCCACCGGCTGGGGCGAGATCCGCCGCGTGTTCGCGAGCCCCGGGCCGCTCTACGAGCCCGAAGGCGCGCGCCCCGACTACTGGCGCATCGCCCGTGCGTTGTTCGCCGCCGGCTTCCGGCCCGGCGACCTCGTGCACAACACGTTCTCCTATCACCTCACACCGGCGGGCTCGATGCTGGAAACCGGCGCGCATGCGCTGGGTTGCGCCGTCATTCCTGCGGGCACCGGCCAGACCGAGCAGCAGGTGCAGGTGATGGCAGCGCTGGGTCCATCAGGCTACATCGGCACGCCGTCGTTCCTGAAGATCATCCTCGACAAGGCCGACGAGATGGGCGTGGCGTTGCCGGCGCTCACCAAGGCGCTCGTCTCCGGCGAAGCGTTTGCCGGCGCCACGCGCGACATGCTGGCGGCGCGCGGCATCCGGGGCACGCAGGTCTACGCGACGGCCGATCTCGGCAACATCGCCTACGAGTCACCGGCGCGCGAAGGCCTGATCGTCGACGAGGGCGTCATCGTCGAGATCGTGCGGCCGGGCACCGGCGACCCCGTGCCGGAGGGCGAAGTCGGCGAAGTGGTCGTCACGTCGGTGTTCAACCGCGATTACCCGATGATCCGCTTCGGCACCGGCGACATGTCGGCCGTGCTGCCCGGCGTGTCGCCTTGCGGGCGCACCAACATGCGGATCAAGGGCTGGCTGGGTCGCGCCGACCAGACGACGAAGGTGAAGGGCATGTTCGTGCATCCGGCGCAGGTCGCCGCGATCGTCAAGCGGCACGCCGGCATCACGCGGGCGCGCCTCGTCGTCGACAATCCGGACGGTGTCGACCGGATGACGCTGCATGTCGAGCATGCGCCGGGCAGCGCGCACGAGCCCGCTGCGCTGGTCGAGACGATCCGCGACGTGACCAAGCTGCGCGGCGAGGTGACCCAGGCCGCTGTCGGCACGCTGCCCAACGACGGCAAGGTGATCGAGGACCGCCGCAAGTACGACTAGCGCTGGATGGCGCATCATCCGCAGTACGCCTGCATCGGGCGGGGCCGCGCTATGGGAACCGCGCCGTCGGTGATCGCCGCCTGGCCGCCCCAAGGCGATCGCCCCCTGGGGGGAGAGGCGCGCAGCACCTTTCGGGGGGAGACTTCAAGGTGCTAGGATGGTTGCCACCGTCGACGCATCGAGGTATGCC
>JANNNM010000468.1:0-2468 GCA_031398535.1 Betaproteobacteria bacterium
ATCATGGCCATCTTCATCGTGCAGGGGGCGCTGATCGGGATGATCGGCACTGCATTGGGGGTGCTGTTCGGCGTGCTGCTGGCGTTGAACATCGGCGTCGTCGTGCCCGCGCTTGAGCGCCTGCTCAACATCCAGTTCCTCGACAAGTCGGTCTATTACATCAGCGACCTGCCGTCCGACCTGCAGCGTGCGGATGTCATCACCATCGCCGCCATTGCGCTGTTCCTGGCGCTGATCGCCACGCTGTATCCGGCTTGGCGCGCGGCGCGCGTCAATCCGGCGGAGGCGTTGCGCTATGAATGACGTAACGCCGGTGCTTTCCTGCCGCAACCTGGCCAAGACCTACACCAGCGGCCCGGCCGATGTGGCCGTGCTGCAGGGCGTGGACTTCGCGGTGCGCCCCGGCGAACGCGTCGCAATCGTCGGCTCCTCCGGTTCAGGCAAGAGCACGCTGCTGCACCTGCTGGGCGGGCTCGACGTACCCACCGGCGGCGACGTCAGTGTCGAAGGCGTGGACATGGCGTCGTTGTCCGAAGCGGAGCGCGGCCGCGTGCGCAATCGCGCACTGGGCTTCATCTATCAGTTCCATCACCTGCTGCCGGAGTTCAGCGCCGTGGAGAACGCGGCGATGCCGTTGGTGATCCGCCGCCTGCCGCCACGCGAGGCCCATGCGCAGGCTGCGGCAATGCTAGAACGCGTCGGACTTTCCCATCGACTGAAGCATCGCCCCGGTGAGCTGTCCGGCGGCGAACGCCAGCGCGTGGCACTGGCGCGCGCGCTGGTCACCAAGCCCCGCTGTGTGCTGGCCGACGAACCCACGGGCAACCTCGACCGCAAGACCGCCGAGGGCGTTTTCGACCAGATGCTGGAACTGAACTCAGGCGAGGGCACCGCGCTGGTGATCGTCACGCACGACCTCGAGCTCGCAGCCCGGGCGGACCGCGTACTGCATCTGGTCGACGGGCGGTTGACCTAGCGTCAGTCCCCCACGGCACGCAAGGGCGCCGCATCGAGCAACCCTGCATACCGCGCGAGACGCGCCAGCTCCGCCCGCTCCGCATCGTCCACGCCCAGTTGCGGCGCGCGCACGGTGGCATGGGGAATCAGGCCCTGCAGCTTCAGCACTTCCTTGATGCGCGGACGATAGTCGCGGATCGGCGCGCGCCAGGCGTAGCGGGCGAGCGGACCCAGCCGCTCCCAGATCGCGAAGGCGCCGGCGAAGTCCTTCGTGGCCACCTTCTTCTGCATCGAAATCAGTTCCGCAGTGGCGGTGGCCGCGAAACCGATCAGCGCGCCATCGCAGCCCATCACCATCGCCTCGCAGATGAACGTGTCGCTGCCCGTCATGATGCCGAGTTTCCGCGGCAGCGACCCTGCCGTCGCGATCGTCTCCACCGTCTTTGGCGTATCGAAGGACGCTTCCTTCAACCCGATGATCTGCGGAATGGTCGCGAGCTTCGCCAGCGTCTCCGGCGGAAAATCCGGGCCGAAGGCCTTCGGAAACTGGAACGCGATCAGCGGCAGGTCCACGCCGTCGGCGATGGCCTTGTGGTACGCGTAGATCATCTCGGTGGGCACCGGGTTGCCGAGAAACGTGGGGAAGGGCGGGAACACCGCGAGTGCTTCCGCGCCCGCGGCCTTCAGCTTGTTGCCCCAGCGCACGGCGCCGCGCGTCGAACCGGCGATCAGCCCGGACACCAGCGGCACGGCGCCGCCGATCACGTCCTTGCACACGCGCAGTACTTCGATCTGTTCATCGGGATCGAGCGCCGGGCCTTCGCTGGCATCCATGTTCATCGCGATCGCGGTCGGCCGTTGCGCGGCGACCCAGCCGATGTACGAACGCAACGTCGTCCAGTCGATGCTGGCATCGGGCAGCATCGGCAGCACGGGGGCGGCGACAATGCCTTCAAGAACGAGCTTGCTCATGGTGTAACTCCTGCGATGAGGGGTGACGCCGCGCCGTGCAGCACGCCGCGGGCAAGGAAGATGTCGGTGATGCGCTCGGTGGCCGCGACGAACTCCGGACGGCGCCGCGCATCGAGGCCGCGCGGCCGCACCATGCCGATGTCCATGATCGTCTCGATCCTGCCGGGCCGCGGCGACATCACGACGACGCGATCCGCCAGCAGCACCGCCTCGTCGATCGAATGGGTGATGAACAGCACCGTGCGGCGCGTGGCCATCCACAGCGCCTCAAGGTCGAGGCGCATCTGTTCGCGTGTCAGCGCGTCGAGCGCGCCGAAGGGTTCGTCCATCAGCAGCAGCGGCGCATCGTGGATCAGCGCGCGCGCGATGGCCACGCGCTGCCGCATGCCGCCGGACAACTCATGCGGATAGCGGTCGGCGAAATCGCGCAGGCCCACCTGCGCCAGCAACTGCAGCGCGCGATCGCGCCATGCCTTCGGGTCCATCCCACGCAGTTCCACCTGCACCAGCACGTTGTCGACCGCCGTGCGCCAGTCGAG
>JANNNM010000471.1:0-2300 GCA_031398535.1 Betaproteobacteria bacterium
CGTGCAGACCGGCGCCAGCCGCGGCGCCCTGGTGGAGGTCAAGGCCGAGGGCGTGTTCGCCGGCGATCGCCGGCCGCTGGGGCGATCCGCATGAGCTGGCCGGGCTGGCCGTGTTCCTGTCATCCCCCGCCGCGAACTACATGACCGGCCAGCTGGTAGTCATGGACGGCGGGATGTCCGTAGCTTTGTAACAAAGGGGCCAGGGTCGGACAAGCAGTTTGACCCTGACCCCTTTACTTCATGCGCGCCAGCAGGTCGTCGCGCGCGCCCACGCAATGCGCGCGGGCCAGCTTGCCGGCCTTGACGATGTCGCGCTTGCCGATCGCGCGCACCAGCGCGCGGTGCTCGGCGATGACTTCATCCACGCGTCCCGGGCCGTAGCCGAAGCGCAACCGCAGCGCCTCGATCAGCAGCCGCCCCTGCGCCAGCACGCGTACCGCTTCCGGGTTCGCTGCAGTGGCGTTGATCGTGTCGTGCAGTTCCCGGTTGCTTTCGAGCAACGCCTCGGTGTTGCGGCGGCTGGCGGCGCGTTCATGGGCCAGCGCCGTCTTTTCGAGCCGCGCGATGCCCTCCGCGTCGATGTTCTCGGTGCAACGCTCGGTCAGCATGCCCTCGATCGCTTCGCGCAGGTCGTAGATGTTGCGCACGTAGGTCGCATCCACGCCGCGGATCACCGCGCCGCGATGGGGCACGACATCGAGCACACCCTCGCCTTCCAGCTCGCGCAACGCCTCGCGGATCGGCATGTGGCTGACCGCGCACAGCAGCGCCAGGTCATCGATCTTCAGTCGCTGCCCGGGCTTCAGCTCACCATGCAGGATGCGCCGGCGCAGGTCAGCCGCCACGCGCGACGCTGTGGTGGCCGAAAGCCCGCCACCGCTGATGTCACTCGGGGACAATGCCCGCGTCCTTGATCAGCTTCTGGTAGCGCACGGTCTCGGAGCGCAGCAGCGCGTCGAATTCCTCCGGCGTGCCGGCGACGACGTCGGCGCCCAGTTGCGTCAGCCTGTCGCGCACGTCGGGTTCCTTCAGGACTTCCACGATGTCCCGATGAAGTTTCTGGATGATCGGCTTCGGCACCTTGGCCGGCGCGATGATGCCGCCCCACGACGTCATGCCGTAGCCTTTCACGCCGGCCTCCGCCAGCGTCGGCACGTCCGGCAGCAGCGTCGCACGCTTGGCACCGGTCACGGCCAGCAACTTGATCTTGCCAGCCTTGACATGCGGCATCACCGCCGCGACGGCATCGAACATCACCGGCACCTGGCCCGACAACAGATCCGGATGCGCGGACGAGCTGCCCTTGTACGGGATCTGCGTCATCTGCGTGCCGGACAACTGCATGAACACCTCGGCGAAGAGATGTGGATTGCCACCCGGCCCGGTGGACGCAAAGTCGATCTTGCCCGGATTGGCCTTCAGCAGCGCGACGAATTCCTGCACGTTGTTCACGCCAAGCTTCGGATGCACGACCAGGCCCAGCTGCACGTTGGCCGTCTGCGTGACTGGCTGCAGGTCGTACAGCGTGTCGAAGGGGATGACCTTGTACGAAAACGGGTTGCCCACGTGCGAGCTGGCGATCAGCCCGATCGTGTAGCCATCGGGCGGCGCCTTGGCGATGGCCTCCGTCCCGATGATGCCGTTGGCGCCCGCCTTGTTCTCGACGATCACGCCGTGCCCCCACTTCTTCGAAAGCTTGTCCGCGATCAGCCGCGCCGTGATGTCGGAGGCACCGCCCGGCGGGTACGGCACGATGATCTTCACCGGCTTGGTCGGGAAATCCTGCGCCGCCGCGCCGAAACTCAGCGCCAGCAACGCCGCCAGTCCCAGTGCACGCATGCTTTGAATGTTCATGATGCCTCCTCCTGCGATGAATGAATTCAGTACGCCGGCTTGGTCGGAAACCAGCCGGGCCGCCGCGGGTCGAGGTACGCACCGGTGATGGTGTCGACGCGATAGCGTTCGAGTTGCGCGCGGTCCACTTCCACGCCCAGGCCGGGACCTGTGGGCACCGGCAGGCAGCCGTCGCGCTGCGCGAAGCGCGTCGTCGTGATGTCGTCGGACAGGTAGTCGAGCTCGGTGTCGATCGACAGCGTCATGTTGGGAATGGCCGCGGCCAGGTGCAGGTACGCCGCCTGCGACAGTCCGAGTTCACCGCCGCTGTGCAAGGTCACCGGCAGGCCGACCGACTCCGCCACCGCGGCGGCCTTGATGCACGCCCACAGGCCACCCGCTTCATGCGGATCGACCAATATCACGTCGGCCGCACCCGCGCGCACGATGTTGCCTACGTCGTTCAG
>JANNNM010000481.1:0-3896 GCA_031398535.1 Betaproteobacteria bacterium
CTTGATGCCGGACTCGGCACAGTTGCGGGGACAGCCCGACACCGCCAGCTTGACCTTGTGGGGTGCGTACATCCGCCACAACGCGCGCTCCAGCGACTGGCCCATCGCGGTGGAATCCTGCGTGCCGAAGCGGCACCATTCACTGCCCACGCAGGTCTTCACGGTGCGCAGTGCCTTGGCATACGCATGGCCCGACGGCATGTCGAGGTCCTTCCACACCGCCGGCAGGTCGGCCTTCTTGATGCCGAGGAGATCGATGCGTTGCCCACCCGTCACCTTGACGGTGCGCACGTTGTACTTGTCGACGACGTCGGCGATGCGGCGCAGCTCCGACGCGTTGGTCTCGCCGCCCCACATCCGCGGGATCACCGAGTAGGTGCCGTCCTTCTGGATGTTGGCATGCGCGCGCTCGTTGATGAAGCGCGACTGCGGATCGTCGATGGCTTCCTTCGGCCAGGTCGACAGCAGGTAATAGTTGAGCGCGGGCCGGCACGTGGCGCAGCCGTTGGGCGTGCGCCATTCCAGGAACTGCATCGTGTCAGGAATCGAGATCAGGTGATTCTTGCGGATCGCGTCGCGGACTTCCTGGTGATTGCGGTCGGTGCAGCCGCATACCGACTTCGACTTGGTCGGCGTCGAGTAGTCCGCACCTGCCGTCGCCATCAGCAGCTGCTCGACCAGCCCCGTGCACGAGCCACAGGAAGACGAAGCCTTGGTGTGCTTGCGGACGTCGTCGAGCGTGAAGAGACCCTTGTCCTTGATCGCCTTGACGATCGTGCCCTTGCACACGCCATTGCAGCCGCAGACTTCGGCATCGTCCGCCATCGACAACGCGCGCGACTGGCCCTGGTGGCCGGTGTCGCCCAGGTTGGCTTCGCCGAACATCAGCCGGTCGCGGATCTCGGCCACGTTGCGGCCGTCGCGCACCAGCCGGAAGTACCATGCGCCGTCGGTGGTATCGCCGATCAGCACACCACCCACCAGCTTGTCGTTGCGGATCACGAGCTTCTTGTAGATGCCGCTGCCCGGATCGGCCAGCACGATTTCCTCGGCATCGGCGCCGCCCGTGAAATCGCCCGCGGAAAAGAGGTCTACCCCGGTGACCTTCAACTTGGTGGACACCTGCGAGCCACCGTAGCGGGCGATGCCATGGCCGGCCAGGTGATTGGCGCAGACCTTGGCCATTTCAAACAGCGGTGCGACGAGTCCATAGGTGAGGCCACGGTGCGCAACGCATTCGCCGATCGCATAGATGCGCGGATCGTAGGTCTGCAGCGTGTCATTGACCACGACACCACGGTCGCAGTGCAGGCCGGACGATTTCGCGAGGTCGACGTTGGGGCGGATGCCCACCGCCATCACGACGAGGTCGGCGGGCAGCACTTCGCCGGAAGCCAGCTGCACCTGCGCGACGCGGCCTTCCGGGCCGGCGAGCAGCGCCTCCGTCTTGGCTTCAAGCCGGAATGCCAGCCCCTTGGCTTCCAGTGACTGCTGCAGCATGCCGGCTGCGGTGCGGTCCAGTTGGCGCTCCATCAGCCACGGCATCAGGTGAATGACCGTGACGTCCATGCCGCGGAGCTTCAAGCCATTCGCGGCCTCGAGGCCAAGCAGGCCGCCACCGATGACCACCGCATGCTTGAAACGGGTGGCGGCATCGATCATCGCCTCGGTGTCGGCAATGTCGCGATACGTGATCACGCCAGGCAGCGTGTTGCCGGGAATGGGCAGGATGAACGGGTTCGAGCCGGTCGCCAGCAGCAGCCGGTCGTAGGATTGCTGCATGCCGTCGGCGGTCTCGACGATGCGGCGCGCCCGGTCGATCTTCGAAATCGTCTTGCCGGTGTGCAGCGTGATGCCGTTCTCGGCGTACCACGCGCGGGGGTTGACGACGATCTGCTCGACCGTCTGCTCGCCCGCCAGCACCGGCGACAGCAGGATCCGGTTGTAGTTGGGATGCGGCTCGGACCCGAACACTGTGATGTCATAGGCCTCCGGTGCCAGCTCCAGCAATTCCTCGACCGTGCGCATGCCGGCCATGCCGTTGCCGACGACGACGAGCTTCTGCTTCACGAGCGGGACGCGTGCGTTCACGCTGCGGACTCCACGTGGGCCTGCCGGCGATACAGGAAATCGAGCACGGCCGTGCGGTACTGGTGATACTGCGGATTGGTACCGAGTTCCACGCGATCGCGCGGCCGCGGCAGGTCGACGTCGACGATCTCGCCGATCGTGGCCGCGGGGCCGTTGGTCATCATCACGATCCGGTCGGCCAGCAGCACGGCCTCGTCCACATCATGCGTGACCATCAGCACGGTGCTGCCGGCGGCCAGCACGATCTTCATCAGCTCGTCCTGCAGCCGGGCACGCGTCAGCGCGTCGAGCGCGCCGAAGGGCTCGTCCAGCAGCAGCACCTTGGGCTGCATGGCCAGCGCCCGGGCAATGCCCACGCGCTGCTTCATGCCGCCGGAGATCTCGTGCGGGAACTTGAACTCGGCATGCGTCAGGCCGACCAGCGTCAATGCTTCGTGGGTGCGGCGCTTCAGGTCCGCCTTCTTCTCGGTCGCACCGAACACGCGCTCGACCGCCAGGTAGACATTGTCGAAGCACGTGAGCCACGGCAGCAGCGAATGGTTCTGGAACACGACGCCGCGATCCGGCCCCGGGCCGGCGATCTCGCGGCCGGCGCACAGCATCACGCCGGTCGTGGGCTCGATCAATCCCGCAATCAGGTTCAGCAGCGTCGACTTGCCGCAACCGGAGTGCCCGATCAGCGCGATGAACTGGCCCTTGCGCACCTTGAGGTCGATGTCGCGCAGCGCCACGAACGGACCGCGCTTGGTCTTGAAGGTCATGCCCACGCCTTCGACATGAACGTAATCCTCAGTGCCGCCGACCGGCTGCGGGTGCGCCCGGGGCATGCTGGTGGTGATATCGGACATGATTGTTCCTGTCATTCGTGCGAGAAGCGACGGCCGAGCCAGATCAGCATCTGCTCCAGCAGCAGCCCGACCATGCCCACGACGAAGATCGCGATGATGATGTGTTCGACATTGAGGTTGTTCCACTCGTCCCACACCCAGAAGCCGATGCCCACGCCACCTGTGAGCATTTCCGCCGCGACAATCACGAGCCACGCCACGCCGATGGCCAGGCGCACGCCGGTCAGCATGTACGGCAGCACGGCGGGAAACAGGATGCGCGTGGCCACTTTCCATTCGGAGAGATTCAGCACGCGCGCAACGTTGAGATAGTCCTGCGGCACGCGTTGCACCCCGACGGCGGTGTTGATCACCATGGGCCAGATGGCCGAGATGAAGATCACCCACACGGCCGCCGGGTTGGCGGCCTTGAACACCATCAGGCCGATGGGCAGCCAGGCCAGCGGCGAAACCGGACGCAGCAGGCTGATGATGGGCGCCGCCATCGCATTGGCAAACTTGAAGCGGCCGAGGATGAAGCCGAGCGGAATGCCGACCAGCGCGGCCAGCCCGAAGCCGATGCCGACGCGCCCGAGCGAGGCCAGGATGTTCCAGCCGATGCCCTGGTCATTGGGCCCCTTGCGGTAGAACGGATCGGAGAACACTTTCACCGCCGAGTGAAACGTCTTGACCGGCGACGGGAGCTGCGGCGACGTCATCGACACCAGCGCCCACAATCCGATGAAGAGCGCGATGCCGAAAAGGGGCGGCAACACTGTCAGCAGCACGCCGCGTACGCGTTCGCGCCGAAGCTCGGCTTCGAGGTAGGCGGCCGCCCTCGCTGCGGATTCCCGGGCCTCGAAGTCGGCCTCGGCGACCGCGCGCGCCGCCTGCGCGACGGCGTTGGGTGCCGTGGCGGCCAGCGGCAATGGTACGACCTCGGCGGAAGGATGCGGCACGGTGCCGGGAACGGGCGCG
>JANNNM010000484.1:0-1118 GCA_031398535.1 Betaproteobacteria bacterium
CCAGCTCCGCCATCGCGATGGTGCCGCCCGCGCCCGGCTTGTTCTCGATGACCACCGGCTGCCCGAGCGCCTTCGACAGCTCATTGCCGGCGTAGCGCGAAATGATGTCGGCGGTGCTGCCCGCTGCCAGCGGTACCAGCAGCTTGATCGGCTTGGATGGATAGCCTTGCGCCATCACCAGGGACGAGAATGCCACCGTGCATGCCATGGCAGTCCACCGTGCGACGCCGCGCAATTCAAGGCCGAAAGTCCTCATCGATAGCTGCTCCGGAAGGTGCGATACCTGATGATAGCGCGGGAATTGAAGGTCGTCTGCGGCGCGCCAAGTCGGTGCGTTGCCGGTGCAACTTGGTATGCTTGACGGCCCGACCCCTCGCAAGCCACTCCTGCCATGCCGCCGCAACCGACTCCCGCCTTGCCCCTCGATGTCGACGCCACGCTGGCCCTGCTGACGGCGCACGACTATGTTGCGGAGCGACGCCTGGCCACCGCCGTGTTCCTTGCGCTGAAATTGCAGCGTCCGCTGTTCCTCGAAGGCGAGGCAGGCGTGGGCAAGACCGAGATTGCGAAGGTGCTGGCGGCCGCGCTGGGCAAGCCGCTGGTGCGGCTGCAATGCTACGAAGGGCTGGACACCGCGGCCGCCGTGTACGAGTGGAACTATCCGCGGCAGATGATCGAGATCCGGCTCGCGGAAGCCGCCGGCAACGTGACGCGCGACAGCCTGGCGCATGACATCTTCACGCGCGATTTCCTGCTGCAGCGGCCGTTGCTGCAGGCGATCGATCCCGCGGACGGCGTGGCGCCCGTCCTGCTGATCGACGAACTCGACCGCACGGACGAACCGTTCGAGGCCTACCTGCTGGAAGTGCTGTCCGACTTCCAGATCTCGATCCCGGAAATGGGCGTGATCCGTGCGAAGCAGCCGCCGGTGGTGGTGATCACGTCCAACCGCACGCGCGAGATCCACGACGCGATCAAGCGCCGCTGCCTCTACCACTGGGTGGACTATCCCGACGCGCTGCGCGAACTCGCGATCCTGCGGCGGAAGTGCCCGCACGTGCCGGAAACGCTCGCGCGCGAGGTCGTCGCGTTCACGCAGCGCATCCGCACGATGGATC
>JANNNM010000500.1:0-1811 GCA_031398535.1 Betaproteobacteria bacterium
CTGGCGAAGCGCGCGGCATCGAGGCTGCGCACCAGTCGCCCGGCCACGGGAAGGCGCAGCAACAGCGTATGCCATCGCGCGCGCAGCGCCGGCTGGCGGCGCGCCCACAGCAGCGCGATCATCGCGACCACCAGCAGCACCACCCAGCCCCAGAATGTCGCGCGGAAAAATGAACTGGTGGCGATCAGCGCCTGCGTCAGCCACGGCAGCGTCTGCCGGCTTTGCTGGTAGACGGCCACGACCTGCGGCACGACATAGGCCAGCAGCACGGCGATCACGGCGAATGCGATCACGGTGACCACGGCGGGATAGATCAGCGCGAGGATCACCTTCTGCCGCAAGGCCTCGCGGGCCTCGAGGTAGTCGGCAAGATTGGCCAGGACTTCGGGCAGGCGGCCCGTCTCGGCGCCCGCGCCCACCAGTCCGCGATACAGCGACGAGAATGCGCGCGGGTATCGCGCCATGCCGTTGATCAATGACTCGCCGGTGCTCACATGGGCACGCAGCGACGTCACCATCTTCGCGGCGCGCGGGTCGTCGGCCTGCTCGCCGACGGCCGCCAGCGCCTGGTCGAGCGGCAATCCGGATTGCGTCAGCGTGGCCAGCTGGCGCGTGGTGAGTGCCAGCAATGCCGGCGGCAACCGCAGCCACGCGGAACCGTCGGCGCGCGGCACGGACGCCGTGACGGCCGTTGGCGTCAGGCCCTGCGCGCGCAACTGGTCGCGCGCGGCGCGCGGCGTGTCCGCGTCGACGACGCCCTGGCGCACATGCCCCTGCCCGTCGACGGCCTCCCAGCGGTATGCGGCCATGGGCATCGATGCGTGCGTCACGCTTCGCGGGTGACCCGCAGCAACTCGGCCAGCGACGTGCTGCCCGTGGCGACCAGACGGGCGCCGTCGCGGCGGAGGCTGCGCATGTCGGCGGCGATGGCGGCGTCGCGCAACGCCAGTTCACCGGCACCTGCGTGCACGATGCGGCGAATGGATTCGTCGACGACCAGCAGTTCATAGATGCCGGTGCGCCCGCGAAAGCCACTGTTGTGACACCCGTCGCAACCGGGGGCCGTGCTCAGCGCCTGCGTGGCCGGCAGGCCCAGCGCGACGAGCAACGCGCCTTCGGCGGCGGACGGCGCATGCGTCAACTTGCACACCGGGCACAGCGTGCGCACCAGGCGCTGCGCCAGCACGCCCAGCAGACTCGACGCCAACAGGTAGGGCTCGACACCCATGTCGGCCAGCCGCGTCACCGCGCTGGAGGCATCATTCGTATGGAGCGTCGCCAGCACCAGGTGGCCCGTCAGCGACGCCTGTACCGCGATCTGCGCAGTCTCGAGATCGCGGATCTCGCCGATCATGATCACATCCGGGTCCTGGCGCAGGATGGCCCGCAAGGCGCGCGCGAAATCGAGCTCGATGCGCGGGTTGACCTGCGTCTGCGCGACGCCATCGAGCGCGTACTCGATCGGGTCTTCCACCGTCATCATGTTCACCGCACCGCGCGGCAGCCGCGACAGCGCGGCATACAGCGTCGTGGTCTTGCCCGACCCGGTGGGACCCGTCACCAGCACAATGCCGTGCGGCTGCCGGATCAGCGTATCGATCACCTCCAGCGTGCGGTCTTCCATTCCGAGTGCGGCCAGATCGAGCTGCGCGCTGTCCCGGTCGAGCAGCCGCAGCACGACGCGCTCGCCCGCGCCGGTGGGCAGCGTGGACATCCGCACGTCCACCTGCTTGTCGCCCAGCTTCAACGCGATGCGGCCATCCTGCGGCAGCCGCTTCTCCGCGATGTCGAGGCTGGCCATGATCTTCAGG
>JANNNM010000604.1:0-5147 GCA_031398535.1 Betaproteobacteria bacterium
CGATCGTGGCCGGGGCCAGCGACTACGTGATGCCCGACGTGCAACGCATCGGCGGCGTCACCGGCTGGATGCGCGCGGCTGCGCTCGCGCAAGGCGCCGGCCTCGAGATGTCCAGCCATCTGTTTCCCGAAGCAAGCTGCCATTTGCTGGCCGTGACGCCCACCTGCCACTGGCTCGAGTACGTGGACTGGGCCAACCCGATCCTCAAGGACGGATTGGCACTGCAGGATGGGCAGGTGGTGATCCCCGAGCGTCCCGGGCTCGGACTGGAGTGGGATGAGCGGGCGGTCAAACGCTACGCGCTGTAGGTTGCCGGGGCGCTGCGCCTGCATGGTCCCCGGGTGGGGATCAACGCTTCGTTACTTCTTGTGCGGGCAGCGGGGCTTGGTGCAGTCGGCGTACAGGTAGAGCGCATGCTCGCTGATCTCGAAGCCGCGCTCCCGGGCGATCTTGATCTGGCGCTTCTCGATGTCGGCGTCGTAGAACTCCTCGACGCGGCCGCACTGCAGGCACACGAGGTGATCGTGGTGCGTGCCCTGGTTGAGCTCGAAGACGGCCTTGCCCGACTCGAAGTGGTGCCGGACGAGGAGCCCGGCCTGCTCGAACTGGGTCAGCACCCGGTAGACGGTGGCAAGACCGATGTCGAGCCCGTCGCCCAGCAGCAGCTTGTAGACATCCTCGGCCGTCAGATGCCGGACCTTCGATGCCTCGAAAAGGTTGATGATCTTGAGGCGCGGCAACGTGGCCTTGAGGCCGGCGCTCTTGAGATCCTGCGGTGAGCTCATGGTGGACGGAAAGCCTGGGGATCGAAAAGCTATAATAGCGCGTAACCCGGCTTGCCGCGCCATCGCAGCCATTCGCCGCCGCCGCCGATGAACCTCCGCCGAACGACCTGAAGCAGACGCCTGTGCAGCAATTTTTTGACAATCTCCAGACGCATGCGCGCCGGCTTGGCGCCGCCTTGGCACTGCTGGTGCTGACCGCGTGTGCGACGCCGTCGACCACGCCCAACATGTTCGAGACCTACCTGCCGATCATCACGCAGCTCGGCGTATACCGGCTCGACATCAACCAGGGCAACTTCCTGTCGCAGGACATGGTGGACCGGCTGAAGGTGGGGCAGACGCGGCAGCAGGTGCGCCTGGCGCTCGGCACGCCGCTCGTGATGACGGTGTTCCGCGAAAACCGCTGGGACTACGTCTACCAGTTCAGCCAGCGCGGCCGCGTCCAGGAGCATCGCCTGTTCACTGTCTACTTCACCGACGACCTGCTGGCGCGTTGGGAAGGCGATGAGATGCCCCGGTCCGCGCAGGAACTGAATCGACTGGCCGCCGAGCGTTCGCTGCCGGAAGATCCGTTCGGGCAGGACGCCGGCTTCGTCGGCAAGATCATCGACTGGTTCCGGCGCATCGGCGACCCGTCCGCGCCACCCACGCCCTGATGGCGACACCCGTGCGCGTCGTGGTCGCGGGCGCCGGGGGCCGCATGGGGCAGGCGCTGGTCGAGGCCGTGCTGGGCGATCCGGGCTGCACGCTGGCCGGTGCGCTCGATATTGAAGGCAGTCCCGAGCTTGGCCGCGACCCGGGCGAACGCATTGGCCAGCCGACCGGCATCCGCGTCACCAGCGACATCGCCGCAGCGCTCGCGGATGCGGATGTGCTGATCGACTTCACGCGGCCTGCCGGTACCTTGATCCATCTTGCGGCCTGCGCCAAGGCGCGCGTCGCTGCCGTGGTCGGCACCACCGGCCTGAACGACGCCGAGCGCGCCGCGCTGGCGCAGTTCGCAACACAGGTCCCCGTGATGTTCGCCGCCAACATGAGCGTGGGCGTCAATGTGCTGCTGGCGCTGGTGGAGACCGCTGCGCGGACGCTCGGCCCCGACTTCGACATCGAGATCGTCGAGATGCATCACCGGCACAAGGTGGATGCGCCGTCGGGTACCGCGCTGCGCCTCGGCGAAGCGGCGGCGGCGGGGCTCGGCGTCCTGCTGGCCGACGTGCAAGTGCTGTCGCGCGAAGGCGTGACGGGCGAACGCAAGGCCGGCACCATCGGCTTCGCCACGCTGCGCGGCGGCGACGTCGTCGGCGAGCATACCGTCGTCTACGCCGGCATTGGCGAGCGCATCGAGATCAGCCATCGCGCTACCTCCCGCCAGAATTTTGCTGCAGGCGCGCTGCGCGCCGTGCATTTCGTGGCGGCGCGGCGCGCCGTCGGTCAGGCCGGGCTCGTCGACATGCGCGATGTGCTCCGCCTGCGCTGATTCGCCGTCGTTGGCCTTCCCTGGAGAACCCCCGCGTGAGTGCACATCCCTTTGATCTTTCCGGGCGCGTGGCGCTCGTCACCGGTGGCGGCGGCGGCTTGGGGCTCGCGATTGCGCAGGGCCTCGCGGCGGCCGGTGCACGTGTCGTGATCAACGGGCGCAACCGCGACAAGCTCGATGCCGCACTGGCGCAGCTGCAGGGTGCCAGGTACCAGGCCAGCCTCTGTGCATTCGACGTCACGGACGAAGCAGCGGTCACGTCCAACGTGGCAGAGATCGAGCGCACCGTCGGCCCCGTCGACATCCTCGTCAACAATGCCGCGATGAATCACCGCAAGCTGCTGCCGGAATTTTCGCTGGAAGAATGGCGGACGCTGCAGGCGGCCAACCTCGACGGCCCGTTCCTGATGATCCGCGCGGTGCTGCCCGGCATGCAGGCGCGGCGGCGCGGCAAGATCATCAACATCTGTTCGCTGGCCTCCGACATCGGGCGGCCGAACATCGTGCCCTACGCTGTCAGCAAGGGCGCGCTCAAGATGCTGACGCGCGCGCTGGCGGTAGAAGCGGCGCCGCACAACGTGCAGGTCAACGGCATCGCGCCGGGTTTCTTCAAGACGGACATGAACACCGCGCTGATCAACAACGCTGAATTCTCCGCGTGGGTGGGCAAACGCACCCCGGCCGGACGCTGGGGCAACCCGCCCGAGATCGCCGGGGCAGCCGTGTTCCTGGCCTCCGATGCGGCCAGCTACGTCACCGGGCACCTGCTCTACGTCGACGGCGGGTTCACTGCCTCGTACTGACCGGCACCGCCGGGCGGCGGGCATTTCGCGGTATAATTCGGGCTGAAATCCGGGGAAGGCGAAAGCCTTCCCCTTTGTACGTCCGCAGGCCGAAGCACCCCTGCCGCGCGGTGATGCCGCCAGTCGCCGCCGGCCGTCCGCAATCCGCACCGACGATCGAGCCCCGCAATGCCTGTTCCCGCCACCCCTGCCGCCGCTTCGCCTGCGCTCTTCGCGCCGGTGGCGCCTGCGTTGCTGGTGCTGGCGGATGGCACGGTCTTCCATGGTCGCGCCATCGGCGCGCCGGGCAGCACGGTTGGCGAAGTGGTGTTCAACACCAGCATGACGGGCTACCAGGAAATCCTCACCGACCCGTCGTATGCGGGCCAGATCGTCACGCTCACGTATCCGCACGTGGGCAATGTCGGCGTCAATACGCAGGACATCGAGTCCGCCCGTGTCTTCGCCGCCGGCCTCGTGATCCGCGACCTGCCGCGTCTCGTGTCGAGCTGGCGCTCCGAGCAGGACCTGGCCGCGTACCTGCAGGCCAACAACATCGTTGGCATCGCCGACCTCGATACGCGCAAGCTGACCCGCATCCTGCGCGAGCGGGGCGCGCAGAACGGCTGCATCGCCGCGGGTACGGGCGTCGATGCGGCGCAGGCGCTGGCGGAGGCGCGCGCGGCGCCATCGATGGCGGGGCTCGATCTCGCCAAGGTGGTCTCGTGCACCGCGCCGTATGAATGGACGCAGTCCACCTGGGACCTGAAGCACGGCTACAGCGCGATGGGCGCGCCGCGCTTCCGCGTCGTCGCCTATGACTACGGCGTCAAGTACAACATCCTGCGGATGCTGGCGGCGCGCGGCTGCGCCGTCACCGTCGTGCCGGCGCAAACAACGGCGCGCGACGTGCTGGCGATGAAGCCCGACGGCGTGTTCCTGTCCAACGGACCCGGCGACCCGGAGCCCTGCGACTACGCCGTCGCGGCCATCCGCGAGATCATCGCGGCGGGCATCCCCACGTTCGGCATCTGTCTCGGCCATCAACTGCTGGGCCTGGCCGCGGGCGGGCGCACGCTGAAGATGAAGTTCGGCCATCACGGCGCCAACCATCCGGTGCTCGACAAGGAAACGGGACAGGTGCTGATCACCAGCCAGAACCACGGCTTTGCCGTGGACCCCGCGTCCTTGCCGGCCAACGTGCGCGTGACGCACGTGTCGTTATTCGACGGCAGCCTGCAGGGCTTCGCGTGGAAGGACAAGCCCGTGTTCTGCTTCCAGGGCCACCCTGAGGCCAGCCCCGGCCCGCACGACGTCGGCTATCTGTTCGACCGCTTCACGCACCTGATGGAACAGGGCAAGGCGCGCGCCTGACCACCCCATGCCCAAACGTACCGACATTCAAAGCATCCTGATCATCGGCGCCGGCCCGATCATCATCGGGCAGGCGTGCGAGTTCGACTACTCAGGCGCGCAGGCCTGCAAGGCGCTGCGCGAGGAGGGCTATCGCGTCATCCTGGTCAACAGCAACCCGGCCACGATCATGACCGACCCGGAGATGGCCGATGTCACGTACATCGAACCCATCACGTGGCAGATGGTGGCCAAGATCATCGAACTGGAGCGCCCCGATGCGCTGCTGCCCACAATGGGCGGCCAGACGGCGCTGAACTGTGCGCTCGACCTGGCACGCGAAGGCATCCTCAACAAGTACGACGTCGAGATGATCGGCGCCACGAAAAAGGCCATCGACAAGGCCGAGGACCGCGAGAAGTTCAAGGCGGCCATGACGCGCATCGGGCTGGGCTCCGCGCGCTCCGGCATCGCGCACAGCGTGGAGCAGGCACTGGAAGTGCAGGCCACGATCGGCTTTCCCGCGGTGTTGCGACCGTCCTTCACGATGGGCGGCACGGGCGGGGGCATCGCCTACAACAAGGATGAATTCGTCGAGATGGTGAAGCGCGGCCTCGATCTCTCGCCCACGCGCGAGATGCTGATCGAGGAATCGCTGCTCGGTTGGAAAGAGTTCGAGATGGAGGTTGTCCGCGACAAGAAGGACAACTGCATCATCGTGTGCTCGATCGAGAACCTCGACCCGATGGG
>JANNNM010000631.1:0-2582 GCA_031398535.1 Betaproteobacteria bacterium
ATGAACCCAACCTGACGCGGGCCGAGTGGTACGACCTGCTGGCCGAGGAGTCGCGGCAGGCGGGCTGCGACCCGCGCATCGTGGATTGGGATGCGAGTGTCGAGGTCCGCACTTCCACGCAGCGGCTCGTCACCAGCACCGGCGGCGACGTGATCCAGCGCTTTCGCTTCGTGATGCCGGGGATGGCAGTCACCGCGCATGCCGACGGCGTGACGCAGCAGCGCACGCTGAGCGGCTATCGCGGCATCTGCCAGCAGGGCGGCCTCGAGATCCTGCAGCGCTTCGGCTTCGCCGGCGGCGGCCGGCAGATTGCGGAGGAAGCGCTTGAGTTGCTGTCCGCCCCGAACTGCCCCAGCGGCCCGATGAGCGTGCTGCTGAAGCCCGACCAGATGATCCTGCAGATCCACGAGTCGATCGGCCATCCGCTGGAACTCGACCGCATCCTGGGCGACGAGCGCAACTTTGCGGGCACCAGTTTCGTCACGCCGGACATGTTCGGGTCGTACCGCTATGGCTCGGACCTCCTCAATGTCACGTTCGATCCGACGCGGCCCGAGGAACTCGCAAGCTACGCCTACGACGACGACGGCACGCGCGCGGAAAAGGCCTACCTGATCCGCAACGGCATCCTCGAGCGGCCGCTGGGCGGCGCCATCTCGCAGGCGCGCGCCAGCCTGCCCGGGGTCGCCAATTCGCGGGCAGACAACTGGAACCGGCCGCCGATCGACCGGATGGCCAACCTCAACGTCGAGGCCGGCGATGCCTCGATGGACGACATGATCAGCGGCATCGAACATGGCGTGATGATGGAGACCAATTGCTCGTGGTCGATCGACGACTCGCGCAACAAGTTCCAGTTCGGGTGCGAGCGCGCGCAACTGATCGAGAACGGCAAGCTGTCGCATGTCGTCAAGAACCCTAACTACCGCGGCATCTCCGAGCGCTTCTGGCGCAACCTGGTCCGCGTCGGCAACGCCGACACGATGAAGGTGCTGGGCACGCCCTATTGCGGCAAGGGGGAACCCTCGCAGGTGATCCGCGTGGGACATGCGACGCCAGCATGCGTCTTCCGCGATGTCGAAGTCTTCGGCGGGGAGGGCTAGCGCGATGGAAGCCTACTTCGACGAACTCGCCCGGATTCTGCAAGCATCGCTGCACGCGGGCGAGCGCTACACCGCCACGCTCGAGGCCGAGCAGACGGATTTCGTGCGAATGAACCGCGGCCGCGTGCGCCAGCCGGGCACGGTGTCGCAACGCTACCTGTATGTGCGGCTGATCCACGGCGCGCGCCATGCGCAGCACATGACGACGTTGACGGGCGACCTGGCCGTCGATGCGCCCGCCGTGCGCGATATCGTGGGGGGGCTGCGCAGCGCGTTGCCCGAACTGGCCGACGACCCGTTGCTGCTCCTGCCGGCGACCGTGCAGTCCTCGCGCGACATCCGCAGCACGCCGTTGACGGCTGCGGCCGAAGTGGTCGAGCAGGTGCTGAGCGCGGCCGGCGACCTCGATCTGGTCGGCATCTATGCGGCCGGCCCCGTGTGGCGCGGTTTCGCGAACTCGGAAGGCCAGCGCAACTGGCACGAGACAACGTCATTCAACCTGGAGTGGAGCCTCTACCACCGCGCCGACAAGGCGGTGAAGACCACGCACGCCGGTTTCGCATGGGATCGCGCCGCCTTTCACGACAAGATGGAGATCGCCCGAACCCAGTTCGCGTTGATCAGCCGCCCGCCGCGCGTGCTGGCGCCGGGCAAGTACCGCGCGTTCCTCACGCCCTCCGCGATGGCGGAGATCGCGAGCCTCCTCTGCTGGGGCGGCTTCTCCGGACGTGCGCTGGCCACGCAGCAGAGCGCGCTGGCGCGGATGCGCGCCGGGCAGTCGCTCGATGCGCGCATCGACCTGACGGAAGACACGGCCAACGGCGTTGCGCCCGCGTTCCAGGGCGACGGGTTCGGGCGGCCGCACGACGTGCCGCTGGTGCGCGCGGGGCAACTGGTGGGCAGCCTGGTCAGCCCGCGTACATCGCTCGAATTCGGCCTCGAACAGAATGGCGCGAACGGCGGCGAGATGCCGGAATCCCTGTCGATGGCTGGCGGCGCGCTGCCGATGCACGATGCGCTGGCCGCCCTGGACACCGGACTCGCGATCGGCAACCTTTGGTACCTCAACTACTCGGATCGCCCGGCGGCGCGGATGACGGGCATGACGCGCTTCGCGACGTTCTGGGTCGAAGGCGGCAAGGTCGTCGCGCCCGTGGACGTGCTGCGCTTCGACGACACGCTGTTCCGGATGCTGGGCAGCAACCTCGAGGCGCTGACCACCGAGACGGAGCTGTCACTGGAGTCCGGTACGTATCAGTCGCGGCAATTGGCCAGCACGCGGCTCCCGGGAGCGTTGCTGTCGGAGATGGCGTTTACGCTCTGACGGCTGCACTCGTTCCGGTAGAAGTGGCACGCATGCGTCGCGGTTTCTGTTGGTCGGAGCGCGGCGGGGGGAGAGCCGGCGGGGGGGGGGGTGGGTGGGCCGGGGGGGACGGGGGGGGCGGCGGGGGGCGGAAAAAATGAAGAGCGAAAAACCAC
>JANNNM010000634.1:0-2744 GCA_031398535.1 Betaproteobacteria bacterium
ACCTGCTGCGCGCCGACGACACGGACCGGATGCTGGAAGCGCTGGCGCTGCTGGGCGTGCGCGTCGACGATGCCAGCGCGACGGCCGGCCCGGGCGCGTTTCGCGTGCACGGCACCGGCGGGCGGCTGCCAGTGGCCCGCGCCGACCTCTTTCTCGGCAATGCCGGTACCGCGGTGCGCCCATTGACGGCGGCGCTGGCCATGCTCGGCGGTGAATACACCGTCCGCGGCGTGCCACGGATGCACGAACGTCCGATCGGCGACCTGGTGAACGCGTTGCGCCCGCTCGGTTGCACCGTGCGCTATCTCGCGGAGGAGGGTTACCCGCCGCTGGCGATCGGCGCCTCCGGCGCGCAGGCCGGCGGGCGGGTGCCCATCCGCGGCGATGTCTCCAGCCAGTTCCTGTCCGCGCTGCTGATGGCCTTGCCGCTGGCGCGTGGCAGCAGCGCAGCGCCCACGACGGTCGACGTGGTCGGTCCGCTGATCTCGCGTCCGTATGTGGAGATCACCACCAACCTGATGCAGCGCTTCGGCGTGACGGCGGCAACGCCGGACGCCGCCACGTTCGTCATCCCCGCAGGCGCGCGTTATGGGTCGCCCGGCAACTTCACCGTCGAAGGCGACGCGTCAGGCGCCTCCTATTTCCTGGCGGCCGGCGTGCTGGGGGGCGGTCCGGTCCGCGTGCAGGGTGTCGGCCGCGATTCGATCCAGGGCGACGTGGCCTTTGCCGATGTGCTGGCGCGGCTGGGCGCGGACATCCGCTTCGGCCCGGACTGGATCGAGGCCCGCGCCGGCCGGCCGCTTGACGGCGGGCAGATCGACTGCGTCGCGATCCCCGATGCGGCGATGACGCTGGCCATCACCGCGCTGAAGGCGACGGCGCCCACGACGCTTGTCAACATCGGCAGCTGGCGGGTCAAGGAAACCGACCGCATCGCGGCGATGGCGAAGGAATTGAGCAAACTGGGCGTAACCGTGGAGGAGGGGCCGGACTGGATGCGCGTGTTCCCGGCCGCGGACCTCCGGACTGCCACCGTCCATACCTACGACGATCACCGGATGGCCATGTGCTTGGCGCTGGTCACGCTGGCCGGCATTCCGGTGACGATCGACGACCCGGGGTGCGTGCGCAAGACGTTCCCGGAATACTTCGGTGCGCTGGGCCGGATCGTTCGATGATCGCGCTGGCGGCCCCGGTCATTGCCATCGACGGGCCCGCCGCATCCGGCAAGGGCACGATCGCCGCCGCCGTGGCGCGGGCGCTCCGCTTCCATTACCTCGACAGCGGCGCCTTGTACCGGCTGGTGGCGCTGCGCGCCGAGCAGTCCGGCACCGACCGGGCCGACGCGCCCGCGCTGGCCCGGCTGGCCGCGGCCCTCGACGTGCAATTCGCCGAGGGCAAGCTGCTGCTCGGCGGGACGGACGTCAGTGCGGCGATCCGGGCCGAGACCATGTCGGCCGGCGCCTCCCAGGTGGCGGTGCACCCGGCAGTCCGGCAGGCGCTGCATGCCCGGCAGCGGGCCTTCGCCACGCCCCCGGGGCTGGTGGCCGACGGGCGGGACATGGGAACCGTCGTTTTTCCGGAAGCCGGCCTCAAGGTATTCCTGACCGCCAGCGTGGAGGAGAGGGCGCGGCGGCGCTATAAGCAGTTGATCGCAAAAGGAAACTCCAGTACAATGGACAGTCTTTTGCGTGATATTCGAGAGCGCGACGCGCGCGACCAGGGACGGGCTGCCGCACCACTGGCCCCGGCCGCCGACGCCGTGCTTCTCGATACGACCGACCTCTCGATCGACGCCGCGATCGAACGCGTGCTTGCGCTGTACAGCGCTGCGCGTCCGCGCTGACGTCGCTTAGAGGAACTACCCCGCAGTAGGGCTGCAAAGCGGCGCACTTTAGCCGGTGCATCGCGCGCGGATTTTTCAACCTGCCCGCCATGGCGAGAAAAAGGGTTCTCGCACTGGCGACTCATCGATCAAAGAAGGAACCAACCCCATGGCTACTGCCGCTCCCGTTACCTCCATGTCCACTCCCGCCAACCCGCCGATGGAAGATTTCGCGGCGATGTTCGAGGAGTCGCTCTCGCGCCAGGAAATGCGCCAGGGCGAACTGATCACCGCCGAAGTCGTCCGCGTCGAATTCAACGTCGTCGTCGTCAACGCCGGCTTGAAGTCCGAATCGTTCATTCCCATCGAGGAATTCAAGGACGACAAGGGCGAAATCGAAGTGAAGGCCGGTGACTTCGTCACTGTTGCCATCGAAGCCCTTGAAGACGGCTACGGCGAAACACGCCTCTCGCGCGACAAGGCCAAGCGTCTCAAGGCATGGCACGACCTCGAAGCCGCGATGGAGCAGGGCCTCATCGTGCAGGGTCTCGTCACCAGCAAGGTCAAGGGCGGCCTGACCGTCATGATCAACGGCATCCGTGCCTTCCTCCCGGGATCGCTCGTCGACATCCGGCCGGTCAAGGACACGTCCCCGTTCGAGAACAAGGCGCTCGACTTCAAGGTCATCAAGCTCGACCGCAAGCGCAACAACGTCGTCGTGTCGCGTCGCGCCGTGCTGGAAGAATCGCAAGGCGAAGTGCGCGAAAAGCTGCTGTCCACGCTCGCCGAAGGCGCGATCGTCAAGGGCATCGTCAAGAACATCACGGATTACGGCGCGTTCGTCGACCTGGGTGGCATCGACGGCCTGCTGCACATCACCGACCTCGCCTGGCGTCGCGTCAAGCATCCGTCGGAAGTG
>JANNNM010000639.1:0-1809 GCA_031398535.1 Betaproteobacteria bacterium
GAGCGCCGCCGGCAGCGGACCTTCGTCGTCGGACGCGACGGACACGATCTCCGGTTCGAACGCGGAGAATGCCTGCAGCGCGCCAAGGTAGGTCGGGGTCTCCACCAGCACGCGGCTGCCGGCATCGCACAGGATCTTGCCAACGAGATCGAGGCCCTGCTGCGACCCCGTCGTGATCAGGACCTGGGCAGGCGAAACCTTCATCCCCTGTTCGACGAGATGGGCCGCGACCCATTCGCGCAGCGGTCCGAAGCCCTCGCTGGCCGCGTACTGCAGGGCCTCGCGTGGCGTGTCGCGCAGGACGCGCTCGGTGGCGTCGCGCAACGCCTGCACCGGAAACGAATCGGGTGATGGCAGGCCGCCCGCCAGCGAGAGTACGCCCGGCTGTTCGGTGACCTTCAGAATCTCGCGGATGATCGAGGGGTTCATCCGTTCGGCCCGGCGGGCCAGTGTCCATGGTGCCATCGGTGCTGCTCCTGTCGTCAGTGGTGGGCCGGGCGCATGTTTGCGCGTACGGCCACCGCAATCGCCATAGTGTAGCAAGGCACCGCTGTCGCCTGCGCCCGACGCCTCACGTTGTAAGAGTTTGTGAATGTCATCCACGACCGCCCCGGCGCGTTGTTCAATGGCCGCACGAGAACAACAACGGGACGAAGGGAGCATCCATGGGCCACCGAATCCGCCATCCGCGATCGGCCATTGCCACCGCGTTGTGCATGGCGACGATCGTCGTCACACCCGCAGCGCATGCAGCCGAGCCGACCACCCAAGCGATCGAGTTCTACAACGCAGCGCTGAACCACTACTTCATCACCGCGTTCCCGGAGGAAGCAGCCGCTCTCGATGCGGGAACGCCGGTCGCCGGCTGGACGCGCACCGGCGTGCGCTGGAACGCCTGGAAGACGGCCGGCGAAAATGTTGCGGCGGTGCCCGTATGCCGATTCTTCGGCACGCCCGATGTGGGTCCCAACTCGCACTTCTACACCGCCGACGCTGCCGAATGCGCCAAGGTGAAGCTGAACCCGAACTGGACCTACGAGGCGATCGCATTCCACATCGAGGTGCCAACGGCCGGCACCTGCGCGGTCGGGACGCAACCGATCTACCGGAGTTTCTATCCCGGCGCCAGTGTCAGCCAGTCGAATCATCGCTTCCTGCCGGACCTTACGATGCACCAGAACATGGCCGGCGCGTCGATCCTCGAAGGCAATGCAATGTGCTCGCCATTGTCATCAGCGCAGCGGCAGGCGGATGTCGTGCGACTGCTGGAACAGGCGGCGTTCGGACCCACCGAGGCGACCATCGCACAGGTCATGACAACAGGGATTGCAGCCTGGCTTGACGAGCAGTTCGCGGCGACCGGATCCCGCTATTCGAGCAACAAGTACGTCCCCTTCGGGATGGCCGCGACGTTCTGTCCCACCGACCCCAATCCCTATTGCGGTCGTGACTACTACTCGCTCTTCCAGCTGCAGACCGACTTCTTCCGCAATGCCATCACCGGCAACGACCAGCTGCGCCAGCGCGTGGCCTTTGCGCTGTCCCAGATCCTCGTCACCTCGGGCCTCGACGTCAACGTGGCGTACGGCATGGCCACGTATCAGCAGATCTTCCTCGACCAGGCGTTCGGCAGTTACGAGGACATCCTGGTCCGCGTCACGAAGTCATCCGTGATGGGTGACTACCTCAGCATGGTCAACAACGACAAGCCCGTCGTCGGCGTGAACCCCAACGAGAACTATGCGCGCGAGCTGCTGCAGCTCTTCGCGGTCGGCCTCCACGAACTGAACCTCGATGGCAGCACGATCC
>JANNNM010000720.1:0-2295 GCA_031398535.1 Betaproteobacteria bacterium
CTCACCATTGCGGCCTTCGCGTTGAGGGCGGCCCTGCGTATCCGCACGGAGCTGCGCTCGGCCTGACTGCACGCGGGGCGGGCGGCGCGCCGGGGTTCATCACTTCCGGTGATGGCGATGGACGCCGGGGTTCTGACCGGCATTGAGGCGCGCACTATAATTGCCGCATGGTTGCCGTGCTGCATTCGTCCGCGCCGTCCGTCGCACCGCTGGCCGTGGCCGGGTGGCTCGATTCGATTGCGGCGGACTATTCCCCCGAGGAGCGCGCGTCGTTCGCGACGGCGATCGAATTTGCGCGTACCCATGCCGCGAGCGCGGCCATGGCCGACGGGGAACCGGCGCTCGAACGGGCGCTCGGCACCGCCACCATCCTGGCCGGACTGAAACTCGACGCCGACTCGATCCGCAGCGCGCTGCTGTTGCCGCTGCCGGTGGCCGGCACGTTCGATCCCGCCGTCGTGCAAGCGCAGTTCGGCGCGGATGTGACCACGCTGATCGCGGGCGTGGACCGGATGGGTGGCATCCGCGCCGCGCCGGCCACCGGCGACAAGGAGGCGCGCGCAGCCCAGGCCGAGAACCTGCGCAAGATGCTGCTGGCGATGGTCGAGGACATCCGTGTCGTGCTGATCAAGCTCGCCGAGCGCACGCAGGCCCTGCGCGCGATGACCGCTGCCAGCGCGCCGCAGCGGGAGGCATCGGCGCGCGAAGTGCTGGACCTCTTCGCGCCACTGGCCAACCGGTTGGGCGTGTGGCAGCTGAAATGGGAGCTGGAGGACCTCAGCCTGCGCGCGCTCGAGCCCGACACCTACAAGTCGATCGCGCGGATGCTCGACGAACGCCGCATCGACCGGCAGCGCTACATCGAGGACGTGCTGGCCGGACTGAAGGCCGAGCTCCAGGCCGCCGGCATCCATGCCGAGATCACCGGCCGGCCCAAGCACATCTACAGCATCTGGAACAAGATGCAAAAGAAGCAGGTCGGCATCGAGTCGCTGTACGACATCCGCGCGGTGCGCGTGCTGGTCGACTCGGTCAAGGACTGCTACGCCGCGCTCGGCATCGTGCATCACCGGTGGACGCCGCTGGCGGGCGAATTCGACGACTACATCGCGCGGCCCAAGTCCAACAATTACCGGTCGCTGCACACGGCCGTCATCGGCCCCGAGGACAAGCCGCTCGAGGTGCAGATCCGCACCCGCGACATGCACCAGCATTCCGAGTACGGCGTGGCGGCGCACTGGCGCTACAAGGAAGGCGGACCGAAGACCGCGCGCACCGATCCTTCCTTCGACGAGAAGATCGCGTGGCTGCGGCAGGTGCTCGACTGGAAGGATGCCGTGGCCGATTCCGGCGACTGGCTGTCGGCCTTCAAGGAAAGCCTCTTCACCGATTCGATCTACGTGCTGACGCCACAGGGCAAGGTCGTGGACCTGCCGCGCGGCGCGACGCCGGTCGATTTCGCGTATGCGGTGCACACCAACCTCGGGCACCGGTGCCGCGGCGCCAAGGTCAACGGGCAGATGGTGCCGCTGCACCACGTGCTCGACAACGGCCAGCGCGTGGAGATCATCACGGTCAAGCAGGGCGGCCCGTCGCGCGACTGGCTCAACGCCGACCTCGGCTACGTCACCAGCAATCGTGCGCGCGCCAAGGTGCGACAGTGGTTCAAGGCGCAGCAGCACGACCAGACCGTGGCCCAGGGGCGCGTGATGGTCGACCGCGAGCTCGCGCGCCTTGGGCAGACCGCGTTGAAACTCGAGACCGTGGCGGCGAAGGCGGGCTTTCCCGATCTCGAGGAGTTCTTCGCGGCGTTCGCCCGCGACGACATCAATTCGAAGCAGGTGCAGTCGGCCATCCAGGCGGTGGCGCAGCCCGACGCGCCGGCGGCCGTCGAGGCGCCGGAGGTTGCAACACGCCAGAGCAAGGCGGGCGGCGCGGGCAGCGGCATCCTGGTGGTCGGCGTCGACCGGCTGATGACCGGCCTCGCGCGTTGCTGCAAGCCCGCACCACCCGACCCGATCGTCGGCTTCGTCACGCGCGGCAAGGGCGTGACGATCCACCGTGCCGCGTGCAGCAACGTCACGCGTATGCGCGCCACGCAGCCCGAGCGCCTCATCACGGCCGACTGGGGGGCGCCGCGTGACGAAGTGTTCGCGGTCGACGTGATCATCGAGGCGATGGATCGGCAGGGTCTGCTGCGCGACATCTCGGAAGTGCTGTCGCGCGAGAAGATCAACGTCACCGCGGCCAATACGCTGACGCGTAACCTGCATACGCGGATGGCCTTCACGATCG
>JANNNM010000734.1:0-6337 GCA_031398535.1 Betaproteobacteria bacterium
ACCGACCAGAGCGTCACCGGCCAGACGTTGAAGCTGATCGCGTCCAAGCCTGATGCCGTACTGATCGCCGCCGTCGGCGGTCCTGCCGTGCTGCCGCAGGCCACGCTGTTCGACCAGGGCTACAAGGGCCGCGTCTACCAGACGCATGCCGTGGCCACCGAGGACTTCATCAAGCTCGGCAAGGAAAAAGTCGAGGGCACCGTGCTTGCCGCCGGCCCGATGCTGGTGATCGACGAGATTCCCGACAGCAATCCGACGAAGAAAGTGGCGCAGGGCTACATCGCGGCCTACGAGAAACAGTTCGGCAGCAAGCCGGCCACCTTCGGCGCCAACACCTGGGACGGCGGGCTGCTGCTTGAGCGCGCGATCCCCACGGCGCTCAAGGCCGGCAAGCCCGGGACGGAGGCCTTCCGGTCGGCGCTGCGCGATGCGCTCGAGAAGGAACGCGATGTCGTCGGCACGCAGGGTGTGTTCAACATGTCGGCCACCAACCACAACGGCATGGACGAGCGCGCGCGCGTGCTGGTGCTGGTGAAGGACGGCAAGTTCCGGCTGTTGCCGGAGTAGCCATGCCGGGTTGGCGCGCCGCCGGGGTGGGGCCATGCACCCCGCATGGGGCGCGACGCGTGCATATCTCGTCCAGCGCATGCGCATCGTAGGCATCCTCCTCGCCGGCGGCGTCGGCGCGCGCTTCGGCGGTGCCAAGCTGCTGGCACCGTTGCCCGTCGCAGCGCATGGCGTGGCGGCGGGCACGCCGATCGGCGCCGCCGCCTGCATTCACCTGATGGCCGCGCTCAACGACGTGGTAGCGGTGATCCGGCCGCGCGATCCGATGCTGTCGACGGCGTTGCGCAACACCGGCGCGCGCGTTGTCGAGTGCGAGCACGCGCGCGACGGCATGGGGGCCAGCCTTGCCTGCGGCGTGGCGGCGTCCGCGGATGCGGACGGCTGGATCGTCGCGCTGGCCGACATGCCGTGGATCGCCCCCGCCACGATCATCCGCGTCACGGAGTCGCTGGCCGATGGGGCCGAGATCGCCGCGCCATCCTTCCTCGGCGAGCGCGGTCACCCGGTCGGCTTTGCGAAATCGTATGGCCCGTTGCTCGCCGCGCTGACCGGCGACGAAGGCGCGCGCGCGGTGATCAGGGCGCGGCAGTGGGTGGTGCAGTTGGTCGCCGTGGAGGACGCCGGCATTCTGCGGGACATCGATACGCCCGCCGACCTGCGCATCCAACCTTGAGGACCGCTCAGTCCTCGCCCGCGCGCTGCCACAGGTCGCCCTGGCGGTCGCCACCAAGGTAGAGCTGTTCCTGCATCCGCCACCACGAGCGCAGGTCCGCTTCCAGCAGCGGATGCGAGATCAGGAAGCCCTGCGCCTCTTCGCAGCCCAGGCCCTTCAGGAAATTGAACTGCGCAGCGGTTTCCACGCCTTCGGCGATGCACTTCAAGCCCAGTGAATGCGACAGCGCGATGATGGCCTGCGTGATCGCCTCGTCGTTGCGGTTCTTGTCGAGGCCGTGCACGAAGCGCTGGTCGATCTTGATGCCGTGGATCGGCAGCCGGGCGAGATACGACAGGCTCGAATAGCCGGTGCCGAAGTCGTCGATGGTGATCGACACGCCGAGCTGCTTCAGCTTCATCAGCGTGGCGACGGCCTTTTCCGGATGCGTGATGATCACGCTCTCGGTGATCTCGAGATCGAGGTGCCGCGCGGCGAGGCCGCTGCTCTTCAGCGCGTCCTCCACGACGGACAGCCAGCTGTCGTGCTGCAACTGCTGCACCGACAGGTTGACGGAGAGCCGCAGCGGCATGTGCTGCTTGTGCCATCCCACCACCTGCCGGCACGCGTCGCGCAGCACGCGTGCGCCCAGCGCCTGGATCATCCCGGATTCCTCGGCCACCGGAATGAACTCGTTCGGCGAAATCACGCCGCGCTGCGGGTCGCGCCAGCGCAGCAGCGCCTCCACGCCGCAGGCGCGGCCCGTCTGCATCTCGATCTGCGGCTGGTAGACTAGGAAGAATTCATCGTCCATCAAGCCGCGGCGCATGTCGGTCTCAAGCTGCAGCCGCATCTGCACGCGCGTGTTCATGTCGGCGGTGAAGAAGCGGAACGCATTGCGGCCCGCGTCCTTGGCCGCGTACATCGCCGTGTCCGCCTGCTTGATCAACGCCACGCCGTCCGCGGCATCGGTCGGGTAGACCGCCACGCCGGCCGACAGCGTGAGCGTGGGCATCTGGTCGGCCAGCCGGAACGGCGCAAGGAAGGCCTCCTGCACGCGGTTGACGACGACCATCACCTCGCTGACGGCCTGCGCGGGATCGAGCCCCGGCAGGATCACGACGAATTCGTCGCCGCCAAGGCGCGCGACCGTGTCGGATTCGCGGACGGCGCCGGTCAGGCGCTGCGCGATCGCCTGCAGCAACTGGTCGCCGGCATCGTGGCCCAGCGTGTCGTTGATCCGCTTGAAGTGATCGAAGTCGAGGAACACGCACGCCACCTGCGTGCCGTCGCGCTGCGCCTGCGCCAGGATCTGCTTCAGCCGCTGGTTGAGCAGCGACCGGTTGGGCAGGCCGGTCAGGATGTCGTGCTGTGCCAGCCGGTACGCATGGGCCGTGGCGACTTCCAGTTCCTTCGTGCGCTGCGCGACCTTTTCCTCGAGCGTGCGCTGGTAGCTCGCCACCTCCGACTGCGACTCGGAGAGTTTCTGGGTCATGTGGTTGAACGTGTGGGTCAGCAGGCCCATTTCATCGGAGGAGCGCGCGGGCACATAGACGTCGAGCCGGCCGGATCCCACGGCGCGCGCCGCGCGCATCAGTCGGCGCATCGGCGCCACGATGCGCCGCGTCAGCAGCAGCGAGGCGACGATGGCGAACACGACCAGCAGTGCCACGACGCCGATCGCGCCCACCATCTGCTCGCGGAACTGCTTGCGCTGGTTCTCGAAGGTCATGCCGAGGCGGATCGTGCCGATCGGCGCAACTGCGGCCAGGGTCTTCTTGTCAGCCGTGACATATGTGTCGCCGATGAGCGAGCGCGCCGAGGCCTGCGGATTGGCCACCGGCGCCACGAGCTCGATGTAGCGGTTGCCGCCCAGCAGCAGTTCCCGCGTCGTCACGCCGCCGACGATCGCGGTGGTGCCCGTGACCGGCATCGGGGGCAGGCTCTCCTTGGCCAGCAGCGGCGCGAACCGCCGCTCCATCAGCACCTGGCCTCGCTGATCCTGCACGGTAACGTACGCCACGTCCGGGTCGGACGAAAGGCTCTCCAGCAATTGCTCCAGCGAGCGCTTGTCGGCCGTGTAGAGCGCGTACTCGGTGAGCTCGGCCATCACGCCCAGCAGCGACGTGCCCTGCAGGCGCAACTGCTGCTCCTCGTCGCGCCATTGCTGCGAGAAGTGGAACGTCGTGATCGCCACTGCGGTCAGGAAGATGAGGCCGATCGTCAGCAGGTTGAGCTTCGTCAGCAGCCCCATCTTCACCGGCGGAAGGTCGAGCGTGGTGATCGTGTCGCCGGCCAGCGGCGACAGGTGCTTGCGCAAGGCGCGGCGCACGGTCTTCATTCGGACACCGGGGCGACCATGCGCAGCGTCTCCGCATCCCACTTGATGCGCAGCTGCTCGGCGGAGCGCAGGTTGACGATCACCCGCGTCTTGGCGGGTGCCGGCATCGGCGCGCGGGCGCCGGCCAGCTGGCGCTGTCCCAGCGCCATGCAGTAGCGCCCGAGATCCGGGTAGTCCCAGTCCACGGCGTACAGTGCGCCGGCACGCACCCAGGCCTCGCTGGGACCGGCCAGCGGGATCAGGTTGCGAAACGAGAACAGCAGCAGCGCCCGCGAGTGTTCCTTGGCGAATACCGTCGTGTCGGGTATCGCGTGCAGCACGTCCGAGCTGTTGGTGAGCCGGTTGAGCGCGGCAGGCAGTGCGCTGGGGCTGGTGACGGGTTCCAGCACCGGCTGGAGGCCCGCGCGCGTGAGCGCTGCCGCCGTGTCGGCCACGCGCCTGTCGTTGTGCTGCGGATCGTAGAGCAGGCCCACCGTGCGCGCCTGCGGCAGCAGCCGCTTCATCCACATGATGTGCGTTTCGATCGGGACCTCGAGCGGCACCACCTGCGTATTGGGCGCGACCCGGCCGTCATCCTGGCCGATGACCATGCAGTTGACGATGGCCGCCGGCGGCGCGGCGCGCGCGACCACATTGGCGGCGCTGACGCCGAGCGCGACGACGACGGTGTCGCGACCCGCGCGCGCAAGCGCGGCGGTGAGCACGGCTTCGCTGTCGCGTGCGACCTGCAGGGCCTCCACCGGCTGGCCCTGCTTCTGGATGCCCGCCAGCGCCTGCCTGTACGGCGCGCCATCGCTCGACGCGACGACGAACACGCGCTGCGCGAACGCCGGGCCGGCGACGAGACACAAGGCCGCCAGCACGACACGTTGCCACCGCAGGGTCGTGCCGCGCCGGTTCACTGGAGCGCGTACTCGAGCTTGACGAAGAACTGGCGCCCGGGCGACGGGATGCGGTCCTGCCGGTGTTCCGAACCCGCCGGATCGGCGAGCGTGGTATCGAAGACGTTCTGCACGACCGCGGCCAGCCGCACGCCTTTCCAGAATTTCTGCGCGGTGACGACGAAGTTGGTCAGCGTCTGCGCGGGCACCACCGTGTCCAGCAGCGTCGTGCGCGCGGTCTGGAAGATGCCCTCCAGCGCGACGGTGACGCGGTCCCCCGCGAAGCCCTGCGCCAGACGCCCCTTGACCTGCGTGCGCGGCGACCCGGTCGGGATGCTGCCGAACTGCGTGGTGGCGGTGGCGAAGACCTCGAGGCCGAAGGGCGTGCGGCCCTCGATCTCCGCCTCGACGCCACGCCCGATCACCGGCGACTCGTTCACATTGACGAGCAACCCGTCCGCGGCATCGGTCACCGTGTTGATCACGCCGCTGATCCGGTTGAAGTAGAACGCGCCCACCGCGCGCCACTCGGGCGCGAAGCGCCACTCCGCCAGGGCTTCGGCGCTGCGCACGCGTTCCGGCGACAGGTTGGGATTCGCCTTCTGCGACACGCCGCCGTCGTTGTAGTAGAGCTCGTAGTCGTTGGGCGCGCGGAAGGCCTGACCATAGATCAGCTTCAGCGTCAGGTCGGAGGAGGGCCGGTGGATCAGCGCGAGCCGAGGATCGGTGACGCCGCCGAACGATGCATAGGAATCGTGACGCACGCCGATCGTCGCATCCCAACCCGGCGCGATCTGCCACTCGGCCTGCGCGAACACGGCCCAGTACCGCGAGTTCTCCGACGCATAGAAGAACGGCTCGTCGATGCCGGCACCGCCGTTGTCGGTGCGATTGCCGTTCTCCTGCACGTTGCGCAGGTCGGACTGCACCTCGGCGCCGGCCAGCAGCGTGAGCGTGGTGGAGACTTCGCGCGAGTACGTCACCTCGCCCGACCACCAGCTGCCCTTCGTGCGGTCCTCGTTGATCACGTCGGGCGAGAGGCCCTGCACCAGGTTGCCTTCGTAGCGATACTGGTCCCATGCGACACGCGCGCGAAGGTCGCCGCCGAGGAGCCGGCCGTCGTAGCGGCCCTCGATCCACGCCCGCGTGTCGGTCGTCTCGTTGCGCCCGTCGTTGAACTCCGCGTTGTAGGGGGCGGTGGGAAGCTTCTTCGTGCGCGACGCGTAGACGGCCGCAACCGAAAAATCGCCGGTGCGCCAGTTGGCCAGTGCCTTCACCCAGCGCTCGGCGTCGATGCCCGACGCGATGCCGCCGTTGGACCAGTTGAAGGCCGGAAAATGGATATTCGCCTCGCCGTCGGTCTCGCCGGCGGTGATCGACAGCAGGTACTCGCTGCTGCTGCCCAACCGGTCGCCCGCGGTCAGGCGCGCGCCCAGCGTGCGTTGCGACCCGACGAGCGCCGACACCTCGGCGCCGCCGACATCGCGACCCCGGCGCGTGATCAGGTTGATCACGCCGAAGAGCGCATTGCTGCCATACACGGACGAACCGGCGCCGCGCACGATCTCGACCCGTTCCACCAGGTCGATGTCGACCGGACTTTCGTTGCCGAGCAGCGCCTGGTCGTAGATCGAGTCGTTGACGCGATGACCGTCGACAGTGAGCAGGATGCGGCCGTTGTAGTCGCCGGTGCGCGCGAAACCGCGCACGCCGGCATACGCATAGTTGCGGTCCGAGGTGACGAGAAAGCCCCGCACGCCGCGCAGCACGTCGGCGAGCGTCAGCCAGCCGTAGCGAAGAATCTCCGCGCGCGTGACCACGGTGACGTCGGCCGGCGCTTCCGACAACGGCTGGTCATACTTCGACGCCGCGAATACCGAGGGCACATCCGTCAGC
>JANNNM010000744.1:0-10074 GCA_031398535.1 Betaproteobacteria bacterium
CCGCCGTCATCGCGCGCTGCTCGATACCCATCGCGGCTACGATCCCGGCGCGCTGCTGATGGCACGGGACCTGGCGCGGGCCCTCGACGCGCCACTCGTGCATTCCACCGTCAGCCGGCTGGTGGTGGACCTCAATCGCTCCGTGGGACACCCGCACCTCTACTTTGCCGCCACGGCGGGCGCGCCGGCCGCGCTGCGCGCCGGGATCCTGGCGCGGCACTACCAACCTTATCGCGCCGAAGTGGAGCAGCTGGTCGCGCGGCGCGTGGCCCGCGGCAAGCGAGTGATCCACATCGCGTCGCACAGCTTCACGCCCGAGCTCGATGGCCACGTGCGCACCGCCGACGTCGGATTGCTGTACCACCCCGGGCGCCGCGGCGAAGCGGCGCTGGCCGCGCGCTGGAAAGCGGCGCTGGCCCGGTCTGCCCCCACACTGCGCGTACGCCGCAACTACCCGTACGCCGGCAAGGGTGACGGCCTCACGCAGTACCTGCGCCGCCGCTTCCCCGCCAGCGCCTATGTCGGCATCGAACTCGAGGTGAACCAGCGCATCGTGTTCGCCGCCGGCCGGCCGTGGTCAGCGCTGCGCCGGACCCTGATCGAAACCCTCTTGGCAGCACAACACGGAGACCCATGATGCAGATACGCGCCGGATTCGAGATGGTCTACGACTGCCCGCAGCCCACGCCGATGATCTTCAACCTGAACGTGCATTTCACGCGTGTCTCCGACCTCGTCGGGCGCGACGAGATCACGTTCGACCCACCGGTGCCGATCAAGGCGTACCGCGACAGCTTCGGCAACTGGTGCACGCGCATCGTGGCGCCTGCAGGCCGCATCAAGGTCTCCGCCAATGCGCTGGTCAATGATTCCGGCAAGACCGACGTCATCGTCCCGTTTGCGCACCAGCTGGCCGTGCCCGACCTGCCGGAGGAAACCCTGCTCTTCCTGCTCGGCAGCCGGTACTGTGAAACCGATCGCCTCTCCGAGATCGCGTGGAATCTCTTCGGCAACACGCCGCTGGGGTGGGCGCGCGTGCAGGCCATCTGTGACTTCGTGCACAACCATATCGCTTTCGGCTACCACAATGCGCGGATGACCCGGACCGCGCTCGAGGCCTACTACGACAAGACGGGTGTGTGCCGCGACTACGCGCACCTTGCCGTGGCGTTCTGCCGCTGCATGAACATCCCCGCGCGCTATTGCACCGGCTACCTGGGTGACATGGGCACGCCGCAGCCGTGGGGGCCGATGGATTTCGCCGCGTGGTTCGAGGCTTTCCTCGACGGCCAGTGGTACACGTTCGACGCGCGCAACAACACGCCGCGCATCGGCCGCATCCTGATCGCCCGCGGCCGCGACGCCTCCGACGTGGCGCTGTCCAGCACCTTCGGACCCAACACGCTGGCGAGCTTCAAGGTCTGGACCGATGAAGTGCTGGAGAAATAGATCGTCGCGGGGGCGTTGAAGTGATGACGCCGACCCGCAACGAAACCCCGCTCGACCCCGACCTGCTGCGGCGGATGGATGCGTACTGGCGCGCGGCCAACTTCCTGTCGGTCGGTCAGATCTACCTTCGCGCCAATCCGCTGCTGGAGGCGCCGTTGCGCCTCGAGGACGTCAAGCCGCGCCTGCTCGGGCACTGGGGCACCACGCCAGGGCTCAACTTCATCTATGTGCACCTCAACCGGATCATCAACGCGCAGGCGTTGAACATGATGTTCGTCATCGGGCCCGGCCATGGCGGTCCGGGCATCGTCGCCCACAGCTATCTCGAAGGCACGTATACCGAGTACTACCCGGCCATCGCGCGCAATCGTGCCGGGATCCAGCAGCTGTTCAGGCAGTTCTCCTGGCCCTACGGCATTCCCAGCCACGTGTCGCCGGAGGTCCCTGGCTCCATTCACGAGGGCGGCGAGCTGGGCTATGCGCTGGTGCACGCCTATGGCGCCGCCTTTGACAACCCGGACCTCATCGTCGCCTGCATCATCGGTGACGGCGAGGCAGAGACCGGTGCGCTGGCCGCGAGCTGGCACTCGAACAAGTTCCTCAATCCGGCCCATGACGGCGCGGTGCTGCCGATCCTGCATCTCAACGGCTACAAGATCGCGAACCCCACCATCCTCGATCGCATCAGCCGGGAGGACCTCGCCAGCCTGATGCACGGCTACGGCTACGAGCCCCACTTCGTCGAAGGCGACGACCCGACGGCGATGCACCAGCAGTTCGCGGCCACGCTCGACATCGTGCTCGCCGCGATCCGCGCCATCCAGACCGCGGCGCGCGGCGGCGATGCGCCGGACGGGCGGCAAGCCCCGCGCTGGCCGATGATCGTGCTGCGCACTCCCAAGGGCTGGACCGGACCGAAGTTCGTCGATGGCAAGCCGGTCGAAGGGACGTGGCGGGCGCACCAGGTGCCGATCGCGGATTGCACTAAGCCGGAGCATCTGCAGCAGCTGGACGACTGGATGCGCAGCTACCGGCCCGCTGAACTGTTCGATGAGGACGGCTGCTTGCGCGAGGATCTGGCGGAACTGGCACCGACCGGTACGCGGCGCATGGGCGCCAACCCGCACGCCAACGGCGGCGCATTGTTGCAGCCGCTCCAGATGCCGCCCTTCCGCGACTACGCAGTGGACGTCACGACGCCGGGCGGCGTCGAAGCGGAATCCACACGCGTCCTGGGCGTGTTCCTGCGCGACGTTATGCAGCGCAATCTCACCAGTGCCAACTTCCGCCTGTTCGGTCCCGACGAAACGGCATCGAACCGGCTCGATGCCGTGTACGACGTTTCCGGCAAGCAATGGATGGCGCGGGTCGACGCCGTGGACGAGCACCTGTCCCGCGACGGCCGCGTGATGGAGGTATTGAGCGAGCACCTGTGCCAGGGCTGGCTCGAAGGCTTCCTGCTCACCGGACGGCATGGCCTCTTCTCCTGCTACGAGGCCTTCATCCACATCATCGATTCGATGGTGAACCAGCATGCCAAGTGGCTGAAGGTATGCCGGCAGATTCCATGGCGGAAACCCATCGCGTCGCTCAACTACCTGCTCACCTCGCACGTGTGGCGCCAGGATCACAACGGCTTCTCGCACCAGGACCCGGGCTTCCTCGACCACATGGCGAACAAGAAGGCGGCCATCGTCCGCCTGTACCTGCCGCCCGATGCCAACTGCCTGCTGTCGGTGGCGGACCACTGCCTGCGCAGCCGCGACTACGTCAACGTGATCGTCGCGGGCAAGCAACCCGAGTGGCAATGGCTCGACATCGAGTCCGCCGTGCGCCATTGCACCGTCGGGGCCGGTATCTGGCCGTGGGCCGGTGATGCCACCGATACGCCTGACGTCGTGATGGCCTGCGCCGGTGACGTGCCCACGCTGGAGACACTGGCGGCCGTGACGCTGTTGCGCGAGTACGCGCCGCACCTTCGCGTGCGCGTCGTGAACGTCGTGGACCTGATGGCGCTGCAGCCGCCGTCCGAGCATCCGCATGGCTTGAGCGACGCGGCCTTCGACGCGATGTTCACCGTCGACAAGCCGGTGATCTTCGCGTTTCACGGATACCCGGCGCTGATTCACAAGCTCGCCTATCGCCGGCGCAACCACGGCAACTTCCATGTGCGCGGCTGGAACGAAGAGGGCACGACCACCACGCCCTTCGACATGGTGGCGCTGAACAACCTCGATCGCTACCAGCTGGCGCTTGACGCCATCCTGCGGAGCCCGCAATGCCGCGATGGCTGGGACGCGGCCAAGGCGCGCCATAGCGCAACGATCGAACGGCACCGGCGCCACGTAAGCGAGCACGGTGACGACATGCCGGAAATCAAGGCATGGCGCTGGACGCCGCGTCCAGCAGCACCCTGAAGGAAGCCACTGCCGGCGCCGCACGACGACGCGCGTTCAAGGCGGGACGGCGCGGCGTGGGTCCGGTCCGTCTCAGACAACCGCGCCGAAGATCTTGCCCACCCCGGCCGTGATGCCCATGGCCAGTGCACCCCAGAACGTCACCCGCCATGCGCTGGTCAGCACGTTGGCCCCGCCCACCCGCGCAGCCACCACGCCCAGAGCGGCGAGGAAAACAAGCGACATTCCCGACACCCAGTAGATGAGGTTCGGCGCGGGCGCCAGCGGAATGACGGCGATCGGCAGGATTGCACCTATCGCGAAACTGGCCGCGGAGGCAAGCGCGGCCTGGATCGGTTTCGCGCCCTGCGCGGTGGAAATGCCGAGTTCGTCGCGCGCGTGAGCACCCAGGGCATCGTGCTGCATCAGTTGCCCCGCCACCTCGTCTGCAAGCTTGTAGTCGAGCCCGCGGCCCACGTAGATGGCGGTCAGTTCGCGTCGTTCCGCGGCCGGGTCGGCTTCAAGCTCTGCACGTTCGCGCGACAGGTCGGCATTCTCAGTGTCGGCCTGCGCGTGCACCGAGACGTACTCACCGGCCGCCATCGACATGGCGCCGGCCACCAGACCCGCGATGCCGGTGACGAGAATGCTGCTCTGGCTTGCGTTGGCCGCGGCGACGCCCACGACGAGGCTGGCGGTGGACACGATGCCGTCATTCGCGCCCAGGACTGCCGCGCGCAGCCAGCCGATGCGGTCGGTGCGATGACGTTCCGCGTGCCGGCGGGTGGCTCTCATGCTCGACGTCGCAGCACACAGGGCTGGCCGGGCGCCACCTAGACCCCGTGCGCGCGCACGAACGCGACGTAGCGGTCCATCCAGCCCTGCAGGAACTTGCGGCTGCCCTCGTTCACGCCGCCGGCGTCGTCGAAGAAGCCTTCCTTCACCTGGATGAAGGCCTCCGGCGTGGTCAGTGCCGGCATGTCGAGCGTCGCGCAGATGTTGCGCAGGTGCTGCTGCGCCACCGCCGTGCCCACCGCGCCGGGCGAGGCGCCGATGATGCCCGCCGGCTTGCCTTTCCAGGCGCTCTTGCCATAGGGCCTTGACGCCTGGTCGATGGCGTTCTTCAGCACGCCGGGGACCGACCGGTTGTACTCGGGCGTGACGAATTGGACGCCCGGGGCGGCGGCGATCCCGGCCTTGACGGCCACGACCGGGTCGGCCTGCTTCGCATCGTCGTCCTGATTGTAGAGCGGCAGGTCGCCGAGTGGGAGCTGCGTGAACGTGAAGTCCGCCGGCCCGAGCGCGACCAGCGCGGTGGCCAGCTTGCGGTTGTAGGAATCTCGGCGAAGGCTGCCGACGATGACTGCGATCCGGGTTTGCGCCATGGAGTGCTTTCGATATTCCAACGTTTGGATATTACTTGGGTCGCGGACGTTGCAGCTGAGGCTGCGCTGCCTGCAACCTCCCGGCGCGCAAGTCAACCACGGCCTTGGCCACGGCGCGCGCGACGTTGCGTGTTTCCTCCTGCATCGCAATGTCACGATCGAGTGTGTCGTGACTGGTGGCGTAGGGCTCGAAGTAACCGATGTAGCGATCAAGCCTGGCCTGGGCACCGGCGTCGATGAAGCCCATCCAGTCGAGCCAATCGGACAGGCCCCGGCGCGAATCTTCGATACCCGCCACGTCGCCGTGCACGACCAAGCCGTAGGCGCGCCCCGCGAGGTGCTGCGGATAGTCCCAGCCGGCCATCTCCAGGTCTTTGGCCTTGGCTGCCTTCTTGCCCGAAGTCGAGGTGGGGTCCGGGTTGCCACCATCAGCGCAGACCAGCCGGTCGATCATCAGTTTCAGCGGGCTTGGACTCTGGTACCAGTAAACAGGCGACACGATGATCACCGCGTGCGCCGCAGTCCAACGCTCGTAGATTTCGGCCATCCAGTCGTTGGTCTGGTTGAGCGCATGATTGGGGTAGCAGCTGCACGGCCAATGACACAGCGGCATTGCGGTCGACACGCAACCTTTGCAAGGATGGATCTTGAGACCGTATTCGGACGTAATCAGGCTCAGGTCAAGCACGTCAGCCTCGATGTGGGCGTCGTCCAGCACACCGCGCGCCAGCTCCACGAGCCGGAACGACTTCGAGATCTCGCCAGGACAGGTCCCGTCGTTGCGCGCTGAACCGCAGATCAGCAACACCCGGGAGGCGCCGGCAGGATCGGCCCACAGGCGTTGCGCGGCCAGGATGCGCTGCCGGGTCAGGATCCAGTCGCGGGAGAGCTGGTAGTCCGGGTCGGCGAATCCTGGGCCTGCCCGCTGCGTCAGCGGCGCCTTGCGGCCTTCGGTATAGGCATCCCACGCAATGGCCTCGAGGCGGGCAATGGCCGGCGCCTCTGCAGCAAACGCCGGGTCAAGAAACGACGCGCGAAACCGCTCGCTGAATTGCGGGCGCGCCAGCGGTTCCGGCGCCTGTCCCTTGCGAATCCTGATGGTCACGTCGTCCTCCCTTGCAGTTCCATCGACCGCGCGCACGTCGATGTTCACCAATGGGCCAACCTGATGTCTGTGCGATGCCGAACGTAGCACAGCCTGACCGGCGTGCGGCGTTATGGGGAGGTGGGCGCCGAGGACGGGCGCCCGGGCAACGCTAACGTCTTCGCGCCTGGCCGAAGACCTGGGCCAGCGCCAGCAGGATCGAGGTCACCAGCACCATGATCGTCGAGATCGCCGCAATGGTCGGGTCGATCTGGTCCCGCAGCGCATTGAACATGTTGCGGGTCAGCGTGGAGTTGGCGCCGCCGGAGATGAACAGCGCCATGATCACCTCGTCGAACGACGTGAGGAACGACAGCAGCGCGCCGGTGATCACCGCAAACCGGATCTGCGGCAACGTGATGACCGCAAAGGCCCGCGCCCGCGATGCGCCCAGGCTGCGCGCCACCATCTCCTGGTTCATGTCGTAGCTTTTCAGCGCCGACGTGACGACCATCATCACGAGAGGTATCGCCAGCATGCTGTGCGCCAGGACGATGCCGGTCAGCGAGTTGACCAGGCCCAGCTTGACGTACACATAAAACACGGCGATCGCGACCAGGATCACCGGCACGATGATCGGCGTGATCAGCACCATCGACACGAAGCGCATGGCACGGAACCGGGAGGTGAACAGGCCATACGCCGCCAGCGTACCGAGCGGTGTCGCCACCAGCATCGTCAGGAAGGCAGCCTTGAACGACGTGGCGGTGGCCTGCATCCACGACGCCGAGTTGAAGTAGTTGTGATACCAGCGCAGCGACCACTCGCGCGGCGGGAATTCAAGATACTGCGAGGCCGAGAACGACATCGGCACCACGATGACCGTGGGCACCACCAGGAAAATCATCACCAGCGCCGCCAGCACATAGAGCCACAGGCGGCCGCCGTGCGTCACCTGCGTTTCCGAGGCCGGGGCGCGCAGCCACTTCATTTGCCGTGCCCCCCGCCCATCATCGCCTCGAGCCGCATGAACCGCGACGCGACGAACAGGAACAGCATCGTCAGCACCAGCAGCACCACGCCCAGCGCACTGGCCGCACCCCAGTTGAAGAAGAGTTCGATGTCGTTGGCGATCTGGTTCGACACCATGATCACCTTGCCGCCGCCCAGCACCGCCGGCGTGACATAGAAGCCGAGGCACAGGATGAACACGATCAATGCGCCCGCCAGCAACCCCGGCATCGACAGCGGAAAGAAGACCTGCCAGAACGCACGCACGGGGCTGGCGCCCAGGTTGGCGGCGGCCTTCAGGTAGTCGCGGTCGATCGCGCGCATCGCGCCCAGCACCGGCAGCACGAGGAAAGGCAGCATGATGTGCACCATGCCGATCAGCGTGCCGGTCAGGTTGTGCACCAGCGCCAGCGGCTCGTCCCATAGTCCGAGCTCGATGCCCCAGTTGTTGATGAGCCCCTTGCGCTGGAGCAGCGCGAGCCACGCATAGGTGCGCACCAGCAGCGACGTCCAGAACGGCAGCAGCACGGCGATCAGGCACAGGTTGGCCGCGCGTTGCGGCAGCTGCGACAGCACGTACGCCAGCGGATAGCCCAGCACGATGCAGATGGCGGTCGTCAACAGACTGACGTTGAACGTGGTGAGGAAGATGCGGCCATACGAGGGCTGCGCGATCAGGCGGCGGTAGTGCTCGAGACTGAAGCTGCCGTTGTCCGCGAGAAACGACAATCCGAAGAGCCAGAGCATCGGCGCGACCATGGCGATGAGCACCAGCAGGAACGCGGGCGCGCTCAGGCCCAGCAAGGACAACCGCTCGCGCAGTGCATCGGCGCGCAGGCCGCGGGCGTTGGGCGCGGCGTCTTCCGTGTCCATGGCGGCAGCGGCACCCGCCACGTCAGCCGCCTTCATCGGCCACGAGTACCGTGTCCTCGATGCGTAACGCGAGGCGCACCGGCTCGCCCGCGCGCGGCACCTGCGCCATGGCCCCCGCACTGGCGATGCCGCGCGCGCCGATGCGCCCGCCGTCGGCCAGCACCGCCTGCACGAGGAAGGTGTCGCCCTGGTAGATCACTTCGGTCACGCGGGCGTCAAGCACGTTCTCGTTGTCGCGCGGGCCGTCGCCGGGGGATGCCGGGCCGAGGATGCGCAGCCGCTCGGGCCGTACCATCAGCAACGCAGGCCCGGACGTCACCGGCGCCGTGCCCAGGCGCAGCAACTGTCCGGCGCAACGCACGTCGCAGCCTTCGCGCGTGACCTTGAGGAACGAGGACTCGCCGATGAACTCGGCCACGAAGCGATTGGCCGGCTGTTCGTAGATCACGCGTGGCGTATCAAGCTGCTGCACGCGCCCGCCCGCGATGACGGCAATGCGGTCGGACATCGTCAGGGCTTCGCGCTGGTCGTGCGTGACGTAGATGGTGGTGGTGCCGAGCTTGACGTGCAGCTGCCGCAGCTCAATCTGCATCAGCTCGCGCAACTGCTTGTCGAGCGCGGAGAGCGGCTCGTCCATCAGCACGATGGAAGGCTCGAACACGATCGCGCGCGCCAGCGCCACGCGCTGCCGCTGCCCGCCGGAGAGCTGTTCGATGCGCCGCGCGCCGTAGCCTGCGAGCTTGACCATCTCCAGCGCGCTGGCCACGCGGCGCTCGGCCTCGGCGCCATTCACGCCGCGCAGCTTCAGCGGAAACGCGATGTTGGCCGCCACATCCATGTGCGGGAACAACGCATAGTTCTGGAACACCATGCCGATGTCGCGCTTGTGCGGCGCCAGGCGGATGACTTCGGCATCGCCGAACCTGAGGCTGCCCTGGTCCGGCCGGATGAACCCGGCCAGCACCATCAGCAGCGTGGTCTTGCCGGAGCCCGAGGGCCCGAGCAGCGTCAGGAACTCGCCGCTGCGGACATCGAGGCTGACATCATCCAGCGCGCGGACGTCGCCATAGTGCTTGGCGAGCCCGCGGATGGTGATCGGTACGGCGGCGCGGCTCTTCATGCCCCTGCATTCCTCGAATTGAACATCAGGGGCGCCACGCTGCGGCGATCCGGATTACTCGGTCAGCATGTTCTGGTACAGCGCGGCCGCCTTTTCCTCGTTCTTGATGTACCAGTCGAGGTTGACCGGCACCTGCTTGGCCGCGTTGTCCGGGTGCGACGGCAGGCGCTTGGCATACGCGGCGTCGATCGTGCCGAGATCATAGGCCTTCTTGTTGGTCGGGCCGTAGGTGATGTACTTGGTGAACTCGGCCTGGTACTGCGGCTTACTGGCTTCGGCGAGGAATTTCATCGCCGCGTCCTTGTTGGGCGCGCCCTTGGGAATCGCGAAGCAGTCGTAGTCGAGCAGCCCCTGGTTGAACGTGTAGGCGACCTTGCCGCCATCCTTGGCCACCACGTCGAAGCGGCCGTTCCAGCCGGTGATCATGTCGACTTCGCCGTCCTTCATCAGCTGCGCGTGCTGCGCGCCGCTGGCCCACCACACGGCGATGTGCGGCTTCAGTTCCTTGATCTTCCTGATCGCGCGCTCGATGCCACCCGGCGCCGACAGCACTTCGTACACCTTGTCCGGCGGCACGCCGTCGGCCATCAATGCGGGCTCGAGCGCACCGGCAACACCTTTGCGATAGGACCGCTTGCCGGGGAATTTCTTCACGTCCCAGAAGTCGGCCCAGTTCTGCGGGCCCTTGTCACCGTAGGTCTTCGTGTTCCACGCCAGCACGGTGGAGAACACGTCGCCGCCGACGCAATACTCACC
>JANNNM010000758.1:0-2763 GCA_031398535.1 Betaproteobacteria bacterium
GGGCTTGGCGCGCAAGGCGCCGGCGGCACGGTGGTGGCTGCACCGCCGTCGCTGCGTCCGCCGTCGACCGGTGGCCTGTCGTCGCAGGGACAGGGCAATGCGGTGGTGACGGTGCCCCCGTCAATGCGTCCGCCGCAGGGCGGTTACGTGCAGCCGCCGTCGCCCACCCCGTCCGCCGGCTATGCGGCGCCGTCACCGGCACCGTCCATGCAACGCGCACCTGCGCGGCCGACGATGGCGCCTGCCGCCGTGGCCCCTGCGCCGGTGACCGTCGCGCCTTCAATGCCGCAGGTGTCGCGTCCGGCACCGGCGGCGGTTGCCGTGCCCCAGATGGCGCGACCGGCCCCAGTGCCGCAGGTGGCGCCGTCACCTTCCGTGGCCCCGGCGCCTTCGGTCGCGCCTGTGCCCGCGCCTGCCGGCAACCTGCAGCGATCCGGCCGTTCACCGGATCGCATCGACGACAAGACCGCGCCGAAGTAGCGGGCGTCGCCGGCCGGCTTACTTGCCGTCGGCGCGCGTGCGCGCGTAACTGCCGGGCGCGGCCTCGAGAACCTTCAGCTTGCCCTTGCCGGGCACGCGCACGGGCACTTCACGGCCCAGGTAGGGTGCGATCCACTGGCGCCAATCGGTCCACCACGAGCCTTCGTGCTGCTTCGCGCCGTCGAACCAGTCCTCCGGCGTGGGGGCGAGCTTCTCGTTGGTCCAATAGCCGTACTTGTTGGCGGCCGGCGGATTGACCATGCCGGCGATGTGTCCCGAGCCCGACAGCACGAAGCGCGACTTGCCCTTCAGCACCTGCGGTCCTGCATACGTGGTCTTCCACGGCGCGATGTGGTCCTCGATCGCGGAGACGAAGTAGGTGGGCGTGGTCACCTTCGACAGGTCGATCTTCGTGCCCGCGAGTTCGAGGCCGCCCGGCTCGCGCAGCAGGTTGTGCATGTACATGTTGCGCAGGTAGTAGCTGTGCATCGCCGCCGGCATCCGCGTGGAGTCGCAGTTCCAGTGCAGCAGGTCGAACGGGAACGGATCGCGCCCCATCAAGTAGTTGTTGATCACGAACGACCAGATGAGGTCGTTGGCGCGGAGCATGTTGAAGGTCGTGGCCATCTCGCTGCCTTCGAGGAAGCCCTTCTCGTTCATCCGCTTCTCGAGCGACGAGACCTGCGCCTCGTCGATGAACACCTCCAGCTCGCCGGCCGCGGTGAAGTCGATCAGGGACGTCATGAACGTCGCGCTGGCGATCTTCTTCTGCTTGTGCGCGGCGAGGTAGCCCATCGTGGCGGCGAGCAGCGTGCCGCCCAGGCAATAGCCGACGGCGTTGATCTCGTCCTCCCCGGTGGTCTTGAGGATGGCATCGATCGCCGCCAGCGTGCCTTCGGTGAGGTAGTCCTCGAAATTCTTGTGCGCGAGCTTCGCGTCCGGGTTGACCCACGAGACGACGAACACCGTCATGCCTTCGTTGACTGCCCACCGCAGCAGCGAGTTCTTCTCGCGCAGGTCGAGGATGTAGTACTTGTTGATCCAGGGCGGCACCACCAGCAGCGGCCGCTTCCAAGTCTTCTTCGTGGCGGGCTCGTACTGGATCAGCTGCATGAGATCGGTCTGGAACACGACCTTGCCGGGCGTGGTGGCGATATTCACGCCAAGTTCGAAGGCCTTCGAGTCGGTCATCGAGATCTTGAGCTGGCCGCCGCCGCGCTCGATGTCGTCGAGCAGGTTGTTCAGCCCCTTCACCAGGTTCTGCCCGCCGGAGGCCACGGTCTCGCGGAACACTTCCGGGTTGGTCAGCGCGAAGTTGGACGGCGCCAGCGCGTCGATGTACTGGCGCGTGAAGAAGTCGACCTTCTTCTTCGTCTGGTCGTCGAGGCCATCCACGCTGGCCACGCGGTCATGCAGCCAGCGCGCGGTGATGAGGTAGCTCTGCTTGATGTAGTCGAACAGGAAGTGCTCGTGCCAGTCCTCGTGCTTGAAGCGCTTGTCGCCCTTGGCGGGCACGGCCACCGGCTCGGTGGTGGCGCCCATCAGTCGCAGCATCGATCCTTGCCAGAGGCTCATGTAATCCCACCACAGATTCATGTTGGATGCTGCCATCTGCGTCGGGTTGGCGAGCATCTGCGCGGCCAGTTCCATGAAGGCCTTGCCGAGGCCCAGTTCGTCGGTAGGCAGCGTTGCGCCATTGCGCGCGTTGCGGGCGGCGAACTCGCCGATCACCTTGGCACTTTTCTCCGCGGCGGAAGCAAGCGATGTGGCGAGCGCGGCGGAATCGAGGGGAGGTGCGGAATCAGGAGTGGCCATTGTTGTTCTCTTTTCGTTGCTTGGAGGACGTGCGCAAATCTCTTCAGACGGAAAAGCGGAGCGTGCCGTCGGCGGCCGCAGAGCGCCTCGCGCGGCCGCCACGCCAGAGGTGATTCAAATGCGCGATGGATTCGCCGATGGCGAAGAATCGTTGCTGCAGGTCGAGTTCGCGCCGGAACAGAACGGGGATCATCTGCGCGGCCGTGACAGGTTCGGGGGCGGCGCGGATCGCAGCCTCAAGCTCGGCCAGCCGCGCATCATGGTGCGCACAAAGCTGCGCGACACGCAATGCGATGCCGCGAAAAGGCAGGCCGTGCGACGGCAGCACCAGCGTGTCCGCCGGCAGCGGCAGGAAGGCGGCAATCGACGCCAGGAAGCGGCCCAGCGGATCGCCGTCCGGGTCGGAAGGCCAGACGCTGACGTTGGTGCTGATGCGGGGCAGCAGCATGTCGCCGGAGATGAGGATGC
>JANNNM010000783.1:0-1073 GCA_031398535.1 Betaproteobacteria bacterium
CGCTGCTCGCGCGCCAGCACATGCGCGAAGAGGTTGCCGAGCAGCTGCAGCGCGATGTCCTTGAACGCCAGTGTCGGGCCGTTCGACACCTGCAGCAGGTGCAGTCCTGGCTCCAGCGTGCGCAGCGGCGTGATGGCGTCGCTGCCGAACACCTCCGCGGTGTACGTGCGGTCGATGATGTCGCGCAACGCCGCCGCAGGGATGTCATCGATGAAGCGCGACAGGATCGCGAACGCCAGATCGCGGTAACCCAGCGGACGCAGCGCGTCCTGTTCCGCCGCAGTGAACCGCGGATAGGCCTGCGGCACCGCAAGGCCGCCATCCGGCGCCAGGCCTTCGAGCAGGATCGCGCAGAAAGGCTGCGGGGCTTCGGCAAACGCGCCGCGGGTGCTGACGTAGCGCATCAGTTCAGCTCTTCCAGCCGGATGCGCACGATCGCGCCGCGCACCGTGGGCAGCCCCTCGATCTTCGCGATGGCGTCCACGATGTTGCGTTCCACCGATCGATGCGTCAGCAGGATGATGTCCGTCTGGTCCTCGCCCTCGTCCGGCTCCTTTTGGATCATCGCGTCGATCGAGATCTCGCGGTCGGCAAGGATCCGCGTGATGTCCGCCAGCACGCCGTGCCGGTCGTCCACGCGCATCCGCAGGTAGTAGCTGGTGACGACGTCGCCCATCGGCAGGAACGGCAGGTCGGTCAGCTGGTCCGGCTGGAAGGCCAGATGCGGCACGCGCTGCTCCGGGTCTGCCGTGTGCATCCGCGTGACGTCGACCAGGTCGGCGATCACCGCGCTGGCCGTCGGTTCGGCGCCAGCACCGGCACCGTAGTAGAGCGTGGCGCCGACGGCGTCGCCCTTCACCAGCACCGCGTTCATTGCGCCTTCGACGTTGGCGATCAGGCGCTTCTCGGGAATGAGCGTCGGGTGCACGCGCAGCTCGATGCCTTCGCGGCCGTTCACCGTGGCGCGCCGCGTGATCCCGAGCAGCTTGATCCGGTAGCCCAGTTCCTCGGCGTAGCGGATGTCCTCGCGCGTCAGCTTGCTGATGCCTTCCGCGTAGGCCTTGTCGAACTGC
>JANNNM010000817.1:0-1555 GCA_031398535.1 Betaproteobacteria bacterium
CGGTTTGATTCCTATGGCGCAAGCAACGGTTTGCGTCCTGCATCGAACCGGTCCACCGGCAGTCTTCGCGACCGCACCTCGATGGGAACTGGAACCCACCAGTGCGTTAAAGGCTTTCTCCTTGCCGGCACGCACTTCGGCGACGATGGCAGGGTTGGCGGCGATGGCCTCGTCGACGATCTTGGCGTTGGCGCCTTCGTCGGAGATCTGGCGCAGGCCGCGGGCCTCGATGATCGTGTCGGCAGCGTTGTCGCCCGACGCTTCGCCGGTCCACATCGCGTCGAACACGTCCTTGGCGATCTTGCCGGAGATGGTGCCGTCGGCGATGCGCTTCAGCAATGAAGCCAGCTGCGATGAACGCACCGGCGACTGCGCGATGTGAATCTCGGCCTTGTTGAGCGCGGCGGAGACTTCACCCAGCACCCAGTTGGACGCGATCTTCGTGTCGCCGCCCAGTGCCTTCGCCGTGTCTTCGAAGTACGCGCACAGTTCGCGGTCGGCCGTCAGTGTCGCGGCATCGGCCGCAGGCAGGCCGTACTGCGCGACAAAGCGCGCTTTCATTGCCGCCGGCAACTCCGGCATCGACGCCTTCACCTGCTCGACCCACGCCGGTGCGATCGTCAGCGGCGGCAGGTCCGGGTCCGGGAAGTAGCGGTAGTCCTGCGCGTCTTCCTTGCTGCGCATCGAGCGCGTCTCGCGCTTGTCGGGATCGTAAAGCCGCGTTTCCTGCACGACGCGGCCGCCGTCCTCGATGAGCTCGATCTGCCGGCGCACCTCGAACTCGATAGCCTCCTGCATGAAGCGGAAGCTGTTCAGGTTCTTGATCTCGCAGCGCGTGCCCAGGGCTTCACCCTGACGGCGCACCGAGACATTGGCGTCGCAGCGGAAGCTGCCTTCCTGCATGTTGCCGTCGCAGATGCCGATCCAGCGCACCAGGCCATGCAGCGCCTTCGCATACGCGACCGCCTCGTCGGAACTTGTCAGCACCGGTTCGGTGACGATCTCGAGCAGCGGCGTGCCGGCCCGGTTGAGATCGATGCCGGACATGCCCTGGAAATCCTCGTGCAGCGACTTGCCGGCGTCCTCTTCCAGGTGCGCGCGCGTCAACTCAACGAAGAATTCACCGCGCGTGGGCGACACGATGGCAACGCCTCCGCCCACGACCACCGGGATCTCGTACTGCGAGATCTGGTAGCCCTTCGGCAGATCGGGATAGAAATAATTCTTGCGCGCAAAGATGCTGCGCGCGCTGATGGTGCCGCCCACCGCCAGGCCGAAGCGGATCGCGCGCTCGACCGCGCCGCGGTTCAACACCGGCAGCACGCCCGGCAGCGCGATGTCGACCGCGGAGGCCTGCGTGTTGGGTGCCGCGCCGAACGCAGTGGACGCACCCGAGAAAATCTTCGAGACCGTGGAAAGCTGCGCGTGCGTTTCGAGCCCGATCACCACTTCCCACGGCTTGGAACCACCTTCGTGCTGCGGGCTCATGGTGCCACCTCGCCCACCGCCAGGTCGTTTGGCGCCTTCTCGTGCCAATCCGTCGCCTGCTGGAAGC
>JANNNM010000867.1:0-2828 GCA_031398535.1 Betaproteobacteria bacterium
CATCATCGCCGACATCGTTGACGAGACCGGGCATTCGGTGGAACTGGGCAAGGGCGGCATCCTCGTCATCAAGCGCCCGTGGCCGTCGATGATCCGCACCATCTGGGGCGACCCGGAGCGCTTCAAGAAGAGCTATTACCCCGAGGATTTCCAGGGGCGGTACTACCTCGCGGGAGACGGCGCGTCACGCGACCTCGAAGGCTACATCCGCATCATGGGGCGCATCGACGACGTGCTCAACGTGTCGGGGCATCGCCTCGGCACGATGGAGATCGAGTCGGCCCTCGTCGCCAATCCGCTGGTGGCCGAAGCCGCTGTCGTCGGGCGTCCGGATGACCTCACCGGCGAGGCGGTGTGTGCCTTCGTCGTGCTGAAGCTGCCGCGGCCCGAAGGCGCGGAGGCCGACCGCATCGCCAAGCTGCTGCGCGACTGGGTGGCTAAGGAAATCGGCGCCATCGCCAAGCCCAAGGACATCCGCTTCGGCGAGAACCTGCCCAAGACCCGATCGGGCAAGATCATGCGCCGTCTGCTGCGCTCGATCGCCAAGGGCGAGGAGATCACGCAGGACGTGTCCACGCTCGAGAATCCCGCAATCCTGGGGCAATTGAAGCAATTGAACTGAGGCGGCGCGATGCGGCAATTTCTGGGGACCATCCAGCTGATCGTGGCCATTGCCTTGATGGGGCTGCTCGGGCAGGCGATCCTGTACGTGCTGGCAGGTGCCAATCGAGACAAGAACGTGTTCTACCAGGTGGTGCGCATCATCCCGTCGCCATTCGTGAAACTGATGCGCTTGCTGACGCCCAAGGTATTCCCCGACCGGGTGATTCCCTTCGCCGCATTCTGTGCGTTATCGGCAGTGTTCCTTTGGCTAGCGCTGGAAATTCCAAACACCGCGCCGTGACGCGCCGGGAGTCGTCATGACGAATCGCATCCGCTATTGGTTCTGGAACGAAGTTGCACGCTGGAGCAAGGCTTTCAGGCAAAACGAGGCCGCCTTCCGGTTCTACGGTTATGCACTGGAGGCGAAGCCGAACGATCCGAAGGCGATTGCCAGTCGGGGTTTCGAACTTGCGGCGATGGGACGCAAGCGCGAGGCGCTGGCGATGTTCGACCAGGCGGTGGCGCTGAAACCTGATTGGGCCGAAGCCCACTTCGACCGTGGTTTCCTGCTGCAGGAACTGAACAACCACGATGCGGCGCTGGAGGCGTTCGACCGGGCGATCGCGCTCAATCCCGATCATGACCGCGCCTACTATGGCAAGGCGCTTTCGCTGATTTCGACCAAACGGTCCGAGGAGGCCGTCGCGCCGCTGCAGCGCAATACCAAGCTGCAACCGATGAGTCCCTTCGGCTGGTATCAACTTGCGCGTGTGCAATTCGATCGGGGCAAACCCGACAAGGCGCAAGGGATCATCGATCACCTCGCGACCTTCGAGCCGAAGGTGGCGGCGCAGTTGGCGCGCGAAACGGGTCTTCGTGCGCCGGAGCGCCCCTGATCGGTGCGCGCAGGCGTCATGGTTTGTTGACGGAAAGCGCTGACAACAGTCGATCGGGCTTGTGACGGCGGATTAAAGCTGTTTATACTCCGTCCGAACTTTACGGGTCGCCGTCTGTCGCGCGCCCGAATCCGGCCAAGGCGCTGCAAAAGCGCCACGCCGGCGAGTTTTGTTGGGGAATGCGGCGCCCGCCGTCGTCAACGTGGAGGAAAGTACCCATGCAGTTGACCCAGAAGCATCTCGAATATTGGCAGAAGAATTTGCGCATGACTGCCATCCTGCTGTTCATCTGGTTCGTCGTGACCTTCGTCATGGGTTACTTCGCCAGAGACCTCAACCAGATCAACTTCTTCGGCTGGCCCCTCGCCTTCTACATGGGCGCCCAGGGCTCATTGATCATCTACGTGGTCATCATCTGGTACTACGCGCGTTACATGAACAATCTTGACGTCGCGTATGGCGTCGCTGAAGGGGAGGACGCCTGATGGCCACGCCAACAAGCGGCGGTACCGGTGGCATGTTCAGCGCCACCACCCAAAGCGGATTTTTCTCGCAGCTGAAGAAGATCTACACCTGGTACACGGGTGGGTTCATCTTCTTCCTGGTCGTGCTCGCGATTGCCGAGCAGATGGGTCTGCCGAAAAACTGGATCGGCTACGTCTTCCTGCTCGCCACCGTGGGTCTCTACGCCGGCATCGGCGTGATGAGCCGGACGTCCGATGCTGCCGAGTATTACGTGGCGGGCCGGCGGGTTCCCGCGCTCTTCAACGGCATGGCAACGGGTGCGGACTGGATGTCGGCAGCCTCGTTCATCGGCATGGCGGGTTCGCTCTACCTGCTGGGCTTCAATGGACTTGCCTTCATCCTCGGCTGGACGGGCGGTTACGTGCTGGTGGCGCTCTTCCTTGCGCCGTACCTGCGCAAGTTCGGCCAGTTCACGATCCCCGACTTCCTGGGCGCGCGCTACGGCGGCAACATTCCGCGCTTCGTCGGCATCGTCGCGGCGATCCTGTGCTCGTTCACCTATGTGGTGGCACAGATCTACGGCGTGGGCCTCATCACCACGCGGCTGACGGGCGTGCAGTTCGAACTGGGCATCTTCCTCGGCCTCGGCGGCATTCTCGTCTGTTCGTTCCTGGGCGGCATGCGCGCGGTGACCTGGACGCAGGTGGCGCAGTACATCATCCTGATCATCGCCTACCTGATCCCCGTGATCTGGCTGTCGGTGAAGCAAACCGGCATCCCGATTCCGCAGATCGTCTATGGCAAGCAGCTGGAGAAGGTCACGGCGCTGGAGGAGAAATTCCTCAAGGATCCGAAGGAGCTCGA
>JANNNM010000869.1:0-5245 GCA_031398535.1 Betaproteobacteria bacterium
GAAGTTCCACAGCATTTCGAAGTAGCGCGTGAGCGGCGGCTTGTCGAAGCCGTAAAGCTTCTTGATTTCCTCGATCTGCTTGGCATCGAGGTCGCGGCGGCCGGCGGAACCGGAACGCGCGCCTTCGCCCTGCGAACCGGCACGCATCTCGGCCACCAGCTGGTCCACCGGGCCGCCCGGTACGAACTGGATGATCACGAAGACCACCGTCAGCACGCCGAGGATGGTGGGGATCATCAGCAGCAGCCGCTTGCCGATGTAGCTCAGCATGGCAGGGACTTCAGCATGCGCGCATCCATTGGCGAATCCTGTTCACTTGGTTTCCGCACTCTTGCTCCACCAGCTGCCCACGGCCCACACCGGCCACTCCGCATTCTCGTCGATCGTGTAGTACTTGGGCTGCTTGGCCGGGATGCCGAACTTGTTCCAGTACGAGATCGAATAGCCCGGCGAGTAGAGTTGCGGCACCTGGTAATGCCCATGCGTGATCAGGCGGTCGAGCGCGCGGCTGGCGTCGCGCAGCTGGTCGTAGGTCGTGGCTTCCGCCATCGCCGTCAGGACCGCATCGACCGCCGGACTCTTCAGCCCGCGGAAGTTGCCGGATCCGACTTCGTCGGCCGCCTTCGAACCCAGCGTCTGGATATAGTCGATCGAGGAAGGCAACGCGAAATCGGGCGTGCGGATCGTGATGGCGTCGAAGTCGAAGGCTTCGAGGCGCTTGCGATACAGCGCGAAGTCGACCGTGCGCGCGGTCATCTCGATGCCGAGCTTCTTCAGGTTCCGCTGCCACGTGACGGTACGGAACTGCGAGCCGCCCTGGGTTTCAAGGTACTCAAAAATGAACTGCTCGCCCTTGGCGTTGCGCAGGATGCCATCCTTGTCGACTTTCCAGCCGGCTTCCTCCAGCAGCGCCTTGGCCTTCTTCAGGTTGTCGCGCAGCGCGTTGGGACCTGTATCCGTGCGCGGCGGCTTGTACGGCATGCCGAACACGGCGTCGGGCACCTTGCCGCGAAACGGTTCGAGCAGCGCCAGTTCCCCGGGCGTGGGCAGGCCGACCGCGGCGAAATCGGAGTTCGAGAACAGGCTGTAGGACCGCCGGCGCTCGTTGTAGAGGTTGATCTTCTCGAAGTCGTAGATCAAATCCAGCGCCTGGCGCACGCGGATGTCCTGAAAGATCGGCCGGCGCAGGTTGAGCAGGTAGGCCTGCATGCCCTTGCCCATGCCGTAGTTGAACGTCTGCTTCTTGATGCGGCCGTCGCGCCACTTGGCGCCGTCGTGCTGGCGCACCCATTGCTGCGGCACGAATTCCTGGATGATCTCGAATTCGCCGGCCTTGAAGGCTTCCATGCTGACCGCGCGGTCGGCGTACAGGCGGTAGACGATGCGGTCGAAATTGAACTGGCCCTTGCGGACACCCAGGTCCTTCGCCCAGTAGTCCTTGTTGCGGACGAATTCGATGCCGCGGCCGGAGTCCGTCGAAGCGATCGTGTACGGCCCCGTCGTGATCGGGTACTCGGTGATGATCTGGTCGAAGGGCCGGGGCTTCCCATCCGGACCGTCGGTCCATTTGCGCGAGAACACCGGGATCGCGGCGACGTTGAAGATCGTGTCGTCCGACTTGTCCTTCAAGTCGAAGCGGATGGTCCGCTCGTCGATGATCGTTGCGCCGCCGACGCCTTCGAGGGCCACGCGCACCGACGGTGCGGCGCCCTTGCTGATCATCATCTCGAACGAGTTCTTGATGTCCGCGGCGGTGACCGGGTCGCCGTTGTAATAGCGCGCCTTGGGATGGATGCGGAAGGTGATGGAGGACTTGTCCGGCGGGACCAGCATTTCCTCCGCCACCAGGCCGTAGAGCGTGCCGGGCTCGTCGCCGGAGCGTTCGGCCAGCGTCTCGAACATCAGGATCGAGACGCCGGTAGGCGGGCTGCCCTTCAGCGTAAACGGGTTGAACTTGTCGAAGCTGGTGCGCCGGTCCGGGTTACCGAGGTAGGCGGTGCCCCCCTTGGGGGCCTCCGGATTGACGTAGTCGTAGGCCTTGAAGCCCCGTGGATACTTGGGCGGCTGGCCGTAGGAGACGTAGGCGTGTGACCACTCACCTGCGGGCTGTGCCGCTGCTGGCGCGGGGGTGGGGACGGCCTCAGGCTTGGCGGCCGGCGTGGCGGCCATCGCACTGAAGGCGGCCACCGACCCCGCCAGCACGGCGAGGCGAAGCAGGAGCGACGGGGTTTTCATGGGCATGAACCAAAAAGCCCGAGAATGACGGCCATGACTTAACGGTGACTTAAAGCGCGGGTATGGGTGGCCGCTCGTGACGGCGCGGCGCGATGATCCCCTTTCCGGGCCGGAAGCGCAATCAGACGATGCCAGGCGGCGTGGCCACCGCCCGCAGCAGCACGTCGGCAAAGAGGCCGGCCACATCGAAGCCGGACTGCTCCGTGATTTCGACGAAGCAGGTGGGCGACGTGACATTGACCTCGGTCAGGCAAGAGCCGATCACGTCCAACCCCACGATCAGCAGGCCTTCCGCCCACAGCCTGGGGGCCAGCGTGGTGGCAATCTCCCGCTCGCGCGCGGTGATCGGCCGGGCTTCGCCGCGGCCGCCGGCGGCCAGGTTGCCGCGCGTTTCGCCGGGCTTGGGGATGCGGGCCAGCGCAAACGGGACCACTTCACCGCCGATCACCAGCACCCGCTTGTCGCCCTCGAGGATTTCCGGCAGGTACTTCTGCACCATCACCGTCTGCCGGCCGAGCATCGACACCGTCTCGATGATCACGTTGCGGTTGGGGTCGGTGCGCCCGACACGGAAGATCGACGTGCCGCCCATGCCGTCCAGCGGCTTCACGATCACGTCGGCATGTTCGTCGATGAACGCATTGATCAGCGCCGCGTCGCGGGTGACGAGCGTGGTGGGGATGAAGTCGATGAACTTCGTGATCGCCATCTTCTCGTTGTGGTCGCGGATGGCGCGCGGCTTGTTGAAGACGCGCGCGCCTTCGCGCTCCGCGCCCTCCAGCAGGTACGTCGCGTAGACGTACTCCATGTCGAAGGGCGGGTCCTTGCGCATGATCACGGCGGCGAAGTCGGCGAGACGCCAGGTCTTCGCCGGGCCGGCGGTGTACCAGGCGGCGTTGTCGGCGTGGAGGTCGAGCGGGACGGCGGCGGCACGCGTGACCCCCATCGACCAGGCGATGTCGCACGGCTCGAAGGCATGGATGCGGTGCCCGCGGCGCGCGAGCTCGCGCATCATCGCGATGCTGGAGTCCTTGTACGCCTTGAGTTCGGGCAGCGGGTCGAGGATGAAGGCAAAGTCCATGCGGCGTCGGGCTGAGGGCGGGACCGGCATCGTAACGCATTGCCGGGGCGGCCTGCCCTGGGGGTCTACTCGGCCGGCGCGTCGCGCCAGGGCATCACATGCAACGCCTCCGCCAGCAGGCACACGCGCAGCGCGGTGCCCACCCGGATCGCGTCGCGTTCGGCAATGTGCGTGGAGAGCCGCAGCCACAGTGGCGCGGCAAGGCCGTCGACATGCAAGGCCAGCGTGGTGTCCTCGCCCAGCGTCACGCACTCGCTGACTTGGCCGTCCACCGGGTTCTCGCGATCAGGCTCGTCGGCGCGGCCGCGGCGCTTCAGGCGCACCCCGGCCATCGGAATGCACCATCCCACGCGGTCGCCGGTCGCAAAGTGCGACGGCACCGTGGCTTCGAGCAGCCGCCCCTGCCATTCAAGCGCCCGCACGCCGCCCTCCAGTGCCACGACAAGCGCGTCGAACACGTTGCGCACATCGACCAGTCGCGCGACCAGTGGATCCGCCGGACGCGTGCGCACCTCGCGCGGCGTACCGGTCTGCAGCGTGCGGCCGCGATGCAGGATGCTCATCCGGTCGGCCAGCATCGCCGCTTCGTCGAGATCGTGCGTCACCAGCACGATGGGCAGCGCCAGCGTGCGCCGCAGTTCCGCCAGTTCGCGATAGAGCTTCTGCCGGGTGACCTGGTCCACGGCCGAGAACGGTTCATCCAGCAGCAGCACCTGCGGATCGCGGGCCAGCGCGCGCGCTACCGCCACGCGCTGCTGCTGCCCGCCGGAAAGCTCCGCGGGCCGGCGGGCCTCGAGGCCTTCGAGATGGACGCGGCGCAACAGCTCGCGGCCCCGCCGGTCGCGCTCGGCGGCGGGCCGATGCGACATCGCGGCAGTGACGTTGCCCAATGCGGACAGGTGCGGGAACAGCGCGTAGCTCTGGAAGACGAGACCGATGGAACGCGCCTGCGGCGTGCGGTCGATGCCGGCCGCGGTGTCGAACCACGTGTTGCCGCTGCAGACGATGCGGCCATCGCCGGCCCGGTGCAGGCCGGCGATGCAGCGCAGGATCGTCGACTTGCCGCTGCCGGAAGGACCGACCAGCGCCAGCGTTTCGCCGGGCGCGCAGTCGATCTGCGCGTCGAGCGGAATCGGCGTGTCCTGCGCGACGCGCAGGTGCAGGCCCGCGTGCGCTTCCGTCATTGCGGTCACGCCGTGGTCCGGCCGCGCGGGCGCGACGTCGAGTACGCAATCGCGATCGCGACCAGCGAGCATGCCAGCAGCACCGCCGCCATCGTCGCGGCGCCCGACGCATCGAAGGCCTGCATCCGGTCGTAGATCGCGATGGAGATGGTCTTCGTTTCGCCGGGAATGCTGCCGCCCACCATCAGCACGACGCCGAATTCGCCCAGCGTGTGCGCGAAAGTCAGCACCATCGCGGACAGCACGCCGGGCCACGCCAGCGGCAATTCGATCCCGGTGAAGATGCGCCACCGCGACATGCCGCAGCATGCGGCGGCCGCGCGCACGTCATCGGGGATGGCCTCGAACGCGCGCTGCATCGGCTGGATCGCAAAGGGCAGGTTCACGACGAGCGAGGCCACCAGCAGGCCGGCGAAGCTGAAGGCCAGCGTGCTGCCGGTCAGCGCCTCGAAGGCCTGCCCCAGCGGCGAGCCCGCGCCGAACGCCACCAGCAGGTAGAAGCCCAGCACCGTGGGCGGCAGCACCAGCGGCAGCGCCAGCGCGGCCTCGACCCAGCGGCGACCGGTGAAGCGATGCCAGGCCAGCCAGCGCGCCACGACGATGCCCACCGGCAGCAGCAGCGCCACCGTGGCCGCCGCAAGCTGCAGCGACAGGACCAGCGCGGGGCCGTCCATGGTCCTTAACTCTCGGGGAGCGTGAATCCGTAGCGGCGGAACACGGCGCGCGCCGCGGGTTGCTGCAGGTA
>JANNNM010000296.1:0-1976 GCA_031398535.1 Betaproteobacteria bacterium
CGGCAGGATGGCAGCGTAGGGCGCGCGCGGCCATCGCGTCAAGCACCCTCGTGAAACGTCCTCGCGTTCCGCTCATCACGGGCTCGCGCGCAACGCGGTGAACGCATCGTCGACCACATTGAGCGTGTGATCAATGTCGGCATCGCTGTGCATGATCGAGATGTAGAATTTTTCATTCGGGTTCACCAGCAATCCGCGCCGCAGCAGCTCGAGCGACCACCGGTAGCCAAGATCCTTGTCGGCGGTGGTCAGGTCCATCCACGTGCGCAGCGGCCGTGTGGACGTGAAGCGCACGCCGAACACCGCGTCGTCACCCGGCGTCTGCACGTCGAAGCCCTGTCGCGCGGCCGCGGCGACGATGCCCTCGCGCAACCGCTTGCCGATCGTGGCCAGGCGCGGATAGACACCGGGCTGGCCCAGCACCTCGAGCGCCGCGCAACCGGCCGCAGCGCACACCGGGTTGCCGTTGAGCGTATTGGTGGCCCACACCACGTCGGCGCGGGGCCGTGACCGCGCGTCGAGCATCGACATCACATCCTCGCGCCCGGCGATGGCCGCCAGCGGATAGCCGCCGCTGACCGCCTTGCCGTAGCACGCCATGTCCGGGATCACGCCATATTTTTCCTGCGCGCCGCCCCACGCAATGCGAAAGCCGGTGACGATCTCGTCGAAGATCAGCACGATGCCATGCCGCGTGGTGACTTCGCGTAGCGCCGCCAGGAAGCCGGGGTCGGGTTGCAGCACGCGCTGCAGTGGCTCGACGATCACCGCCGCCAGTTCGTGCGCGTGCGCCTCGATCATCGCGACCGCGCGCGCCGCATCGTTGAACGGCGCGACCAGCACCGTTTCGCCGGCCTGCGGCGGCACCCCCACCGAGTCGGGCAGCGCCCGCGGATAGTCCGACGGCGTGACCGGCACCGTGCCCCACAGGCCGTAGTCGTGCATGCCGTGCCACGCGCCCTCGAACTTCATCACCTTGTTGCGGCCGGTGCGGGCCCGCGCGATGCGCAACGCATAGAACGTAGCTTCGGTGCCCGACCCGACGTAGTGGACGACGTCGGCACACGGAATGGCCTCCACCATCCGCTGGGCGAGCTCGATCTCCGGCTCGTTCAGGAAATAGAACGTGGTGCCCTTGACGATCTGCGCCGCCACCGCCGCGGTGACCGCCGGATGCGCATGGCCCAGCAGTGCCGGCCCCGAGCCCAGGTGATAGTCGATGAACTCGCGGCCCGACACGTCCCAGATCCGGCTGCCTTCGCCGCGTGCCACCACCAGGTTCAGGTCGGCGGGCAGCACGAAGAGGCCGAGCCCGCCGCCGGCCAAATACTTCGAAGCGGAGGTCAGCAACTGTTGTTGGCGGGTAGCGGCATCGTTCATGGCGGGGTGTCTTTGCGGGATTGGGGGAAGGGTGGGGGCGCTCAAGGCGACAGTGGCGACCAGGTCACCACGTGCGGGCAATGGTCGGAAGGCAGCGCCAGGTCGGGCGTGGTGCGCAGCGTCGCGCCATGGGCGTCGGCAAAATTGACCACGCGCATCGACAGCGCTTCCGTTGCCAGCCGCCGCTTGAGCGACGCGCTGATCACGATGTGGTCAATGCCTTCATGGGCGAGATTGCCACGCGGGCCGGTGATGCGGCAACCGCGGTTGGCGACAGCGTCTTCGCGCGCAACACGGGCACGCCACAGCACCGACCCGCGCGGCGCGCCGTCGTTCAGCTCCGGAAAGAGCGAAGCGATGCGCGCCGGGCATTGCGCCACCCAGCGCTGGCCCTCGCGCCGCATCGCGCACGGACCGACCGGCGATGATGCCGGCGAGTCATCGAGGCGCGAGCGGAACGTGGCCGTGTCCTGCACCGGTTCGCGCAGCAGCGTGCGATTGAAGTCGCCCAGCACCGCGAAGTCGGCGCCGGCATGTCGGTCGATCCAGGCCTCGAGCGCCGGTACCTGGTAGCGCAGCATCGCGCAGTCGGTGGC
>JANNNM010000906.1:0-1598 GCA_031398535.1 Betaproteobacteria bacterium
GAGCGCCGCGACCTCGATCTCGTTGTCGAAGTGGCCGATGTTGCAGACGATGGCCTGGTTCTTCATCTTCTTCATGTGCTCGAAGGTGATGATGTCGATGTTGCCCGTGGCGGTGACGAAGATGTCGGCCTTGTCCGCGGCGTAGTCCATCGTCACGATGCGGTAGCCTTCCATCGCGGCCTGCAGCGCGCAGATGGGATCGATCTCGGTGATCCAGACCTGCGCGGACAGCGCGCGCAGTGCCTGCGCCGAGCCCTTGCCCACGTCGCCGTAGCCTGCCACCACCGCCACCTTGCCGGCGATCATCACGTCGGTGGCGCGCTTGATGCCGTCTACCAGCGACTCGCGGCAACCGTAGAGGTTGTCGAACTTGCTCTTGGTGACCGAGTCGTTGACGTTGATGGCGGGAAAGGCCAGCTTGCCTTCCTTGTGCATCGTGTACAGGCGCTTCACGCCGGTGGTGGTTTCCTCGGTCACGCCCTTGATGCCCGCCTTGATGCGCGAGTAGAACGTGGGGTCCTGCGCCAGCTTCTTCTTGATCGACGCGAAGAGCGCGATCTCTTCCTCGTTGGTGCCGTGCGCGATCAGCGACGGGTTCGACTCCGCGTCGGTGCCAAGGTGCACGAGCAGCGTGGCGTCGCCGCCGTCGTCGAGGATCATGTTGGGGCCGTCACCATTGCCCCAGTCGAAGATGCGGTGGGTGTAATCCCAGTACTCGTCGAGCGATTCGCCCTTGAACGCGAATACCGGCGTGCCGCTGGCGGCGATGGCCGCGGCGGCGTGGTCTTGCGTCGAGTAGATGTTGCAGGAAGCCCAGCGGACTTCCGCGCCCAGCGCCTGCAGTGTCTCGATCAGCACGGCGGTCTGGATCGTCATGTGCAGCGAGCCCGCGACGCGGGCGCCGCGCAGCGGCTGCATCGGCGCGAATTCATCGCGGATGGCCATCAGGCCGGGCATTTCCGTTTCCGCAATCGCAATTTCCTTGCGGCCCCAGGCGGCGAGGCTCAAGTCGGCGACGTGGAAGTCGGTGAAGTTCCTGGTTTCGGTAGCAGCGTTCATCGGTCACTCCTTGGCGAGCGACTCCGATGCGGGGACCGTGGACAGTATGGCAGCGTCTCGTCAGCCCGCGCGGGGTCGCGGTTCAACGAGCGCAGTTGCGGATGGTGATTCCCCGAGCCTGGCAGGTGCCGCGTGCCGCGGCCGACTGTTGCAACGCTCCTCGGGAAACGGGATTTTACCGCATTTTCCGGCGGCGGCAGTTCGTCAGAAATCGGAGCCGGCTTCCCGGAGGCCGCCGGTCACTCCCCCGCAGGGGCCGAGGCGAACAGCGCATTCGTGAGGCTGGACTCACGCTTGTAGAAGCCTTCCGTGTGGAAGGTCTCGGGCAACTTGAAGTGCTCGTAGTCGAGGTGGTGCAGGAACTCGTGCACCAGCGTACGCAGGAACGACTTGAAGGCGACGACCTGCTTCTTCTGCGCGGTGCGCATCCACACCGAGATGCGCGCGACGGGAATTTCCTCGTCGGGCTCGTAGAGCCCGTGCAGCTCGCCCTCGACATCGGAGGGACGCACCGCCAGCACCTTCACGTCCACCGGCGG
>JANNNM010000017.1:0-1028 GCA_031398535.1 Betaproteobacteria bacterium
CGCGCGCGCGGCTCAACAACGCGGCGCCATTGCCGCTGCTGGCCGGACGCGGCGCACTGCGCGTTTGCGCGGTTCCGTTGCCATGACTACGGGCCTGCGCGGGCGCTGCGGCGGCCGGCTTGCGCGCGCCCTGACTGGCGCCTCGCGCGTTGCCGCCATGGCCACCGCGGCCGTCGCGCGCCGCAGGTTGCCCGTGGCGTGCCGCGGGCTGGCCATGGCGCGGTGCGCCGCCACCCGGACGGCCCTGTCCCTGGCCTTGCCGCTGGCCGCGCTGCGTGAACACCGTCTGCGCCACGGCATTCGGGTCCGGCTCGAAACCGGGCAGCGTCTCCTTCGGAATCGACCGCTTGATCAGGCGCTCGATGTCGCGCAGGAACATGTGCTCGTCGACGCACACCAGCGAAATGGCCTCGCCTTCGTTGCCGGCGCGGCCGGTACGGCCGATCCGGTGCACGTAATCTTCCGGCACATTGGGCAGGTCGTAGTTGACGACGTGCGGCAGCTGGTCGATGTCGATGCCGCGTGCGGCAATGTCGGTGGCGACCATCACTTCGACGGCACCGCTCTTGAAGTCGGCCAGCGCGCGCGTGCGCGCGTTCTGGCTCTTGTTGCCATGCAGCGCGACGGCGCCGATGCCGTCGGCGTGCAACGACTTCACGAGCTTGTCGGCGCCGTGCTTGGTACGCGTGAACACCAGCACCTGCTTCCAGCGCTGCGTGCCGATCAGCCACGCGAGCACCTGTGCCTTCTGTTCGCGGTTGACCGGATGCACGCGCTGCGCGATGGCATCGACGGTGGAATTACGCGGCGTGACTTCGATGACGCGGGGGTTGTCGAGAAGCTTGGCCGCCAGCGCCTTGATTTCGTCGGAGAACGTGGCCGAGAAGAGCAGGTTCTGCCGCTTCTTCGGCAGCAGCGCCAGCACGCGCTTCACGTCGGGGATGAAGCCCATGTCGAGCATGCGGTCGGCTTCATCGAGCACGAAGCATTCGATGTGCGAGAAGTTGACGTTGCCCTGGCCCTGATGA
>JANNNM010000834.1:0-11729 GCA_031398535.1 Betaproteobacteria bacterium
AAGATCACCAACGCGGGAAACGTCATGGCCCGCTTCAAGGACCCGGCCTACGATCCGGGGCCTTCCCGGGTTCAACGGCGTAGACGTCGAAGTCGGTGACGCCGGCCTCGCGCAGCGCGTCCTCGTCCAGGAAAAAATTGCCGGTGGTGAGGCGCGCATCGCGCAGCAGGATCGCGTGCGCCGCGTCGGCCACGATCTCCGGCTTGCGTGTGTGCGCCAGTTGCTCGCGCGCGCCGGGGATCATCGCCAGCGCCGCGGTGGCAATCACCGTGCGCGGCCACAGCGCATTGACGGCGACGCCGGCGGCGCGAAATTCCTCCGCCATGCCCAGCACGCACATGCTCATGCCGTACTTCGCGATGGTGTAGGCCACGTGCGGCGCAAACCACTTCGGGTCGAGTGACAGCGGCGGCGACAACATCAGGATGTGCGGGTTGCGTCCGGCGGCCGCGGCACGCTGAAGGTGCGGCAGGCATGCCTGCGCACACAGGAAGGTGCCGCGCACGTCGACGTCGAACATCAGGTCGAAGCGCTTCATCGGCGTGGCCAGCGTCCCGGTCAGGCTGATTGCGCTGGCGTTGTTGACGAGGATATCGATGCCGCCGAAATGCGCGGCAGTCGCCGCAACCGCGGCGACGACGGCCGCTTCGTCGCGGATGTCGCATTCGATCGCCAGGGCTTGGCCGCCCGCTGCAATGATCGCGGCCGCCGCCGTGTGGATCGTGCCCGGCAATTTCGGGTTGGGCTCAGCCGTCTTGGCGGCAATCGCGATGTTGGCGCCGTCTCGAGCCGCGCGCAGCGCAATGGCGAGGCCAATGCCCCGCGATCCGCCGGAGATGAAGATCGTCCTGCCTTGCAGCGAGGCCATGCGGATCAGGGTGCCTGCGGGACGAAGCGGGCCGGCCGTTTCTCGAGGAACGCGGTGATGCCCTCCTCGAAGTCCGGCGTGCTGGCACAGGCGCCGAAGCTGACGGCTTCCGCGTCGAGTTGCGCCGACAAGGATCGCGACAGCGATTCCCGCACCAGCCGCTTCGTGTTGCGCATCGCCAGCACGGGCGCCTCGGCCAGCGAGCGCACCACAGCTTCCACTTCGGCGTCCAGCGATGCGGCGGGCACCACGCGGTTGACGAGCCCCATGGCCAGCGCCTGCGCGGCATCGAAGCGTTCGCCGAGCAGCAGGATTTCCATCGCCCGGCGCGTGCCCACCAGCCGCGGCAATGACCACGAGCCGCCGCCGTCGGGGGTCAATGCGATGTTGCGATACGCCGACGCGAAGTACGTGCTCTCACTGGCCACGACCAGGTCGCAGGCGTTCATCAGCGAGAGCCCGAAACCGGCGACGGCGCCTTGCACGCGCGCCACCACGGGGTGCGGCATCCGGTGCAGGTGTTCGATCGCCGCGTGCAGGCGGCCGATCATCGCGCGAAAATCGGCGTCGCGCTGCGGGCCGGGCTTGTGCAGCTCGCCGGCAAACGTGCGCAGGTCGCCGCCCGCCATGAAGTGCTTGCCTGCCGCTTGGAGGACGACGACGTGCAGCGTGTCGTCTGCCGCGACGTCGGCCGTCGCGGCCACCAGCGCGTCCATCATCGTGAAGTCGAGCGTGTTGAGCGCGTCGGGACGGTTGAGCGTGATGGTCGCGACGGCGCCGGCGCGGTCAACGAGGATGGGGGAGGGCATGGTCGACGGCCGTAGGATGGACCAAAAAGTCTAGCACGCAGGCACGGCCGGATCCGGACCCGCGGGGCGTGCGGGGCGCGGGCTGATCCGGGGCTTCGGCGCGACCGGCGCCGCAGCGGAGGGCGTGAAGAGTTCCAGTGCCGTGCACACCGTCGCGAAGTGGATGTCGACGACATCGGAGATGTCGTCCGCATAGCCGCCCGCCATCACGACGGCCACGGGAATGCGCCGGTCCCGCAATTGCCCGAGTACCCGCGCATCGCGCTGCTGCAAGCCCGCCTTGCTGAGGCTCAACCGCCCCAGTCGATCACCGGCATAGGGATCGGCCCCGGCGAGGTAGATGGCCAGCGCCGGTTGCGCCGCCGCCAGCACCCGCGGCAACGCGACGTCCAGCGTGGCGAGGTACGCGGCATCGCCGGTGCCGTCCATCAATTCGATGTCGAGATCGGAGCGCGCCTTGCGGAACGGAAAGTTGCCGCGTCCGTGCATCGAGAACGTGAACACCGACGGGTCGCCGGCGAAGATCGACGCCGTGCCGTCTCCCTGATGCACGTCGAGGTCGATGATCGCGACGTTGCCGATGCCGTCGGCCTGCAGCGCGCGCGTGGCCACGGCGGCATCGTTGAACACGCAGAAGCCCTCGCCGAAACCGGCATGCGCGTGATGGGTACCGCCCGCAAGATTGACGCCGCAGCCGTCGCGCAACGCGCTTCGGCACGCGGCGATGGTGGCGCCCGTCGACCGGCGCGAACGCTCCACCATCGCTTGCGACCATGGAAAGCCGATGCGGCGCACCGCCGCAGGCGCGAGGGTCCCGGCCATCACCGCGTCGATGTAGGCCGCATCGTGCACGCGGACCAGGTCCTCGATCGTCGCGGCCGGCGGCTCCACCCGCCGCGACGCCGCCACCGTTTCAACGCGTTCACGCAACGCCGCATACTTGCGCATCGGAAAGCGGTGGCCCGCCGGCAGCGGCAATACGTAGTGATCGGTGTAGTAGATCTTCATGGTGCGCCCGGCACCGGCGCCCGGAATGGCGAGGACTCCGCCAATTCCCCAAGCGAGTGCGCGACATCCACCCGTTCGCGTGCGCAGAAGTCCGCGATGGCCACGGCGAAGTCCGGGTCGCCCACTGCATGCAGGGAATGCGTGGCGACCGGCAGCAGGCCGCGCGACAGCTTGTGCAGTCCCTGCGCGCCGCCTTCGAAGCGCGCGATGCGCTGCTCGATGCAGAATTCGATCGCCTGGTAGTAACAGGCCTCGAAGTGCAGGCCCGGAACGTACTCGGTGGTGCCCCAGTAGCGTCCCCACAGCGTCGCGTCGTCGTGGATGTCGAGCGCGGCGCAGAGCCGCCGGCCATCGCGCGATCCGATCACCAGCAGGATGTTCGCCGGCATCGCGGCGCCGATGCGCGCGAAGAACGCCGGCGACAGGTACGGCGTCGAATGGTGCGCGCGGTACGTGCCCTCGTAGCACTGGTAGAAGAAAGCCCAGTCGGCTGCCGTGATCTCGGCGCCACGCTTGCGTTCGAATGTGACCCCCAGTTCCGCGAGCTTGCGCCGCTCCTGCTTCACCTTCTTGCGCTTGTCATGCGCGAAGGCGGCCAGGAAATCGGCGAAGTCGCGGTAGCCCGGGTTGCTCCAGTGGAACTGCACGCCTTCGCGCGTCATCATGCCGAGGGCGCGGCCCGTGGCCACTTCCACGTCCGGCGGGAACAGGATGTGCAGCGACGAAAACTCGCCCGTGTCCACCATCGCCGCCGCGTGCCGGTACAGCGCCTCGCGTGCCGCGGCGTCCTGCGTCAGCGCGCGCGGGCCGGGTACGGGCGTGAACGGGATGGCCGCCAGCAGCTTCGGGTAGTAGCGTCGGCCGTGCCGCTTGTAGGCTTCCGCCCAGCCCCAGTCGAAGACATATTCGCCGTAGCTGTGTGCCTTCGCATAGAGCGGCATCGCGCCGACGAGCGCATCCCCGCGCCATGCCGTGAGATAGCGCTCGGCCCAGCCGGTGCGCGGCGACGCGCAGCCGGTGGCATGCAGCGCCTCGAGAAACGCATGGGTCAGGAACGGTTGGCCGCCGACCAGCGCATCCCATGCCGCGGGCGGCACCTCGCGCAACGGCACGTCGTCGCGAACGTCGAGGGCGGGAACTGTCGCGGCAGCGACCGGGATGGGCGACAAGGGCATGGGGCAGGGCCTGATTCTAAGTGATTGCACGAGGTACTCAAGCGGGCATGCGCGCTGTCCACCCGTCGCCCGAAGGACGCGCATGCCCGATGCTAGAATCGGCACCATGAAACTGGCGATCGCGCAGCTCAATCAACTGGTGGGCGATCTGCCCGCCAACGCGCGCGCGATGCTCGATGCGGCGGCCGCCGCGGCGCGCACCGGCGCCCATCTCGTGGTTACGCCGGAACTCTCGCTGTGCGGCTATCCGCCGGAGGACCTGGTGCTCCGGCCTGCCTTCATCGAGGCCTGTGCCCGCGAACTGGGCGCGCTGGCGGCGGCGGTGCGCGACACGACGCTGCTGGTGGGCTTTCCCGAGCGTGCGGGCGACAAGACGTACAACGCGATGGCGGTGCTGCGCGATGGCCGCATTGCCCACGTGTATCGCAAGCAATGCCTGCCCAACTACACGGTGTTCGACGAGGACCGCTATTTCACGCCGGGCGATGCGCCATGCGTCTTCGACGTCGATGGCGTGGCCTGCGGGCTCATCATCTGCGAGGACGTGTGGTTCGCGGAACCGGCGGCGCAGGCGCGCGCGGCGGGCGCGCAGGTGCTGGTGGTGCCCAACGGCTCGCCTTACCACACGAAGCAGCAGGGTTTGCGGCTGCAGCAGGTGGCGTCGCGCGCACGTGAAAACCAACTGCCGGTGGTGTATGTCAATCGCATCGGCGGCCAGGATGAACTGGTGTTCGACGGCGCATCATTCGTCGTCGACGCTGCCGGCACGCTGACGCAGCAAGTGCCGGCATGGCACGAAACCGTGGCCAATGTCGTGTTCGACGGCGCGGTGCCGCGCGCCGTGCGCGGCGCGCTCGACATCGCGCTGGAGCCGCACGTCTACGCAGCGATGGTGATGGGCGTGCACGACTATGTGACCAAGAATCGCTTCCCCGGTGTGTTGCTGGGTTTGTCCGGCGGGGTCGATTCCGCATTGACGCTGGCCGTCGCGGTGGATGCGCTGGGCCGTGATCGCGTCCGGGCCGTGATGCTGCCCTCGCCGTACAACGCGCAGATCAGCTTCGACGACGCGCGCGAGATGGCGGGCATCGTCGGTGTGCGCTACGACGAGATCTCGATCGCGCCGGCCTTCGATGCGATGCTGGCCACGCTCGCCGATGAGTTCCGCGGCCTGCCGGTGGACGCTACGGAGGAAAACATCCAGGCGCGCATCCGCGGCATGTTGTTGATGGCACTGTCGAACAAGTCGGGGTCGATCGTGCTGACCACCGGCAACAAGTCGGAGATGGCGGTGGGCTATGCCACGCTGTATGGCGACATGGCCGGCGGGTTCAGTGTGCTGAAGGACATCCCCAAGACACTGGTGTACCGGCTGTGCCACTACCGCAATGGTCTCGGCCGCGTGATCCCGGAGCGGATCATCACGCGGCCGCCATCGGCGGAGTTGCGGCCCGACCAGACTGACCAGGATTCGCTGCCGCCCTATGCGGTCCTGGATGCCATCCTCGAGGCCTACGTCGAGCGGGACCTGAGCCCTGCGGATATCGTCGCTGAGGGGTTGCCGGCGGACGCCGTGGCGAAGGTGGTGCGTCTGATCAAGATCAGCGAATACAAGCGGCGGCAGTCGGCCGTCGGCATCCGCATCACGGCGCGGGGCTTCGGCAAGGATTGGCGCTATCCGATCACGTCGGCGTGGAACGAATGGACCACGGTCAAGACCTGAGCCGGTGCTAGGTGCGGCGTCCGCCGTCGTGTAAGCTCGGCGCACACCGGATTGGACGTATTTCGAGGGAGCAGCCGCAATGAAAAAGATCGAAGCGATCGTCAAGCCTTTCAAGCTCGACGAAGTGCGGGAAGCGTTGTCCGAACTAGGCGTCACCGGCCTCACCGTGACGGAAGTGAAGGGCTTCGGGCGACAGAAGGGCCACACCGAGCTCTACCGCGGCGCGGAGTACGTCGTCGATTTCCTGCCCAAGGTCAAGGTCGAGGTCGTGCTGCCCGATGCGATGGCGGAACGCGCCATCGAGGCCATCGTCAAGGCGGCGCGCACCGGCAAGATCGGCGACGGCAAGATCTTCGTCACCACGGTCGAGCAGGTCATCCGGATCCGCACCGGCGAATCCGGCGAAGCCGCCGTCTGATTCGAAGCCGCCGTCTGCCAGCACCCATAACAACAGGAGCACCACCATGTCGATGCTGACCGAATTCCGTGACTTCGCCATCAAGGGCAATGTGATCGACCTGGCGGTCGCCGTCATCATCGGCACCGCGTTCGGCAAGATCGTCGACTCGCTCGTCAAGGACATCATCATGCCGGTGATCGGCCGGATCTTCGGCGGGCTCGATTTCGCCAACAACTACATCCTGCTGGGCACGCCGCCGTCCAGCTACGCCGGCCCGATGACCTACGAGGCCCTCAGCAAGGCCGGCGTGCCGATGCTGGCCTACGGCAACTTCATCACGATCGTCATCAACTTCGTGATCCTGGCGTTCGTGATCTTCTGGATGGTCAAGCAGTTCAGCAAGGCCAAGGCGCGCCTCGACTCGGCCCCGGCGGCGCCGGCGCCCACGCCGGAAGACGTGGTGCTGCTGCGCGAAATCCGCGACGCGCTGAAGAGCCGCTAACGCTCAAGTGTCGTAAGCCGGCACCTTGCGCGGGCTATGCTAACGTCATAGCTCGTTTCCAGGGGGTGCCCGCATGTGCCGTTCTACGCTGCATCGCTGGACCTGTCGTCTGCTCGTCGCCATGGCGGCAAGCATGGCGGCGCTGTTCACCATCGACGCGCACGCCGCCGCCACCTGGAACCGCGTGCTGACCAACCTCGCGTCACCGGTCGACATCACGCACGCCGGCGATGGTTCGGGGCGGCTCTTCGTCGCGCAGCAGGGCGGCCGTATCCGCGTGATCAAGGATGGCGTGCTGCAGGCGACGCCGTTCCTCGACCTCGGCGCGCTGACCGCAGCGAACGGCGAGCAGGGCCTGCTCGGCATCGCGTTTCATCCGCAGTACGCGACCAACGGCCGCTTCGTCGTCAACTACACGCGCGCCGGGGACGGTGCGACCGTCATCGCGCGGTACACCGCGAGCGTCGCCAATCCCGATGGGGCGGACCCGGCGTCGGCCGTCATCCTGCTGACCATCGCCCAACCCTACGGCAATCACAACGGCGGTGCGGTGAAGTTCGGGCCTGACGGATTTCTCTACATCGGCATGGGCGATGGTGGGTCGGCCAATGACCCGGAAGGCCGCGCGCAGGACCGAACATCACTGCTTGGCAAATTGCTGCGCATCGACATCGACGGTGGCACGCCTTACGCGATTCCACCGGGCAATCCGTGGGCAAACGGCACGGGCGGCCGCGCCGAGATCTTCGCGCTGGGGCTGCGCAATCCATGGCGGATGTCGTTCGATCGCGTCACGGGTGACTTCTGGACCGGGGATGTGGGGCAGGGCGCGCAGGAGGAAATCGATTTTCTCGCGGCCGGTACCGGCGCCGGCGCCAACTTCGGCTGGCGCGTCGTGGAAGGCACGAGTTGCACGGGACTGGCGGGACCGGTGGCCTGCAATTCGGCCACGCTGACGGCGCCGGTCATCACCTACTCGCACAACCTCGGGTGCTCGGTGACCGGGGGCTTCGTCTACCGCGGCACCGAAGTGCCCTCTCTGGCCGGACGCTATGTGTACGGTGATTTCTGCAGTGGGCGCCTGTGGGCCGCGACGCGCAATGGCGCCGCGTGGACCGCCGCGCAACTCGGCGACACGGCCTTCGGCATCAGCGCCTTCGGCGAGGACGAGGCGGGGGAGTTGTATTTCGCCGACTACGGTTCCGGCAGTCTTTACAAATTTGCCGAGACGCCGGTCGAGGTGGTCGAGTTTTATCACGCCGGGTTCGACCACTACTTCATCAGTTCGCTGCCGGCGGACATTGCGGCGGTCGACTCCGGGCAGCTGAAAGGCTGGGCGCGGACCGGGCAGAAGTTCAACGCGTACGCTGCAGCAGGGGCAGGTACCAGCCCCGTGTGCCGGTACTACATCCCGCCCGCGGTGGGCGATTCGCATTTCTTTTCCGCGAGTCCTGCCGAGTGCGCGGAAGTACGCGCCAGGTTTCCGTCGTTCACGCTTGAAACGTCGGCCGCGATGCACCTTTACCTGCCCGATGGCATCACGGGCGCCTGTCCCGCCGGCACCGTTCCCGTCTACCGGTTGTGGAATGGCCGCGTGGATTCGAACCACCGGTACGTGACGCTGCGGTCGCTGCGCGATGCGATGCTGGCTAAGGGTCACGTCGCAGAAGGCTACGGTCCGGACGGTGTCGCCATGTGCGCCATTTGACCCGGGCGGCGCGGTTTGCCAGAATCGGGGTTCAAAGCGGCCCCTAGGCACCCCTGTCACAACAGTGCCGGCACGCCCGAGCAGCGCGTTTCGCGCTTGCCCAACCGGAGGAACCCCATGAAATTTGCTGCACCCCTGGCCGCCCTCAGTGCGGCAGTTGCCCTTGCGCTCGCGACCCCTGCGCTCGCGGATGTCACGATCGGCGTGACAATTTCCACGACCGGTCCCGCCGCATCGCTCGGCATCCCGCAGAAGAACACGCTCGACCTGCTGCCCACGTCCATCGGCGGCGAGAAGATCAAGTGGGTGGTGCTGGACGATGCGTCCGACACGACCAAGGCCGTCACCAACACGCGCAAGCTCGTCAGCGAGGACAGGGTCGACGTGATCATCGGTTCCTCCACCACGCCCAACTCGCTGGCGATGCGTGAGGTGGCGGTGGACACCGGCACGCCGATGATATCGCTGGCAGCGTCGGCGGCCATCATCAATCCGACGGACCCGAAGACACGCTGGGTCTTCAAGGCGCCGCAGAACGACGCGCTGATGGCCGACGCCATCGCCGTCAACATGAAGGCCGCGGGCGTCAAGACGATGGCCTACATCGGCTTCGCCGACGCCTACGGCGACGGCTGGCTGGCCGAGATTCGCCGTTCGGCGCAGACCGCCGGCATCAAGATCGTCGCGGAAGAGAAGTACAACCGCAACGATCCGTCGGTGACGGGGCAGGTACTGAAGCTGATCTCGGCCAACCCGGATGCCGTGCTGATCGGTGCCGCCGGCACGCCGGGCGCCACGCCGCAGAAGGAACTGGTCGCGCGCAACTACAAGGGCAAGGTCTACCAGACGCACGGCGTGGGCAACCCCGACTTCCTGCGCGTGATGGGCAAGGACGGCAACGGCACGCTGCTGCCGGTGGGCCCGATGCTCGTGTACGAGCAGCTGCCCGATTCCAACCCGATCAAGAAGACCTCGGCGGAATACGTGACAAAGTACGAGCAGAAGTTCGGCGAGCGCACGACGTTCGGCGGCCACCTGTGGGATGCGTACCTGCTGCTGGCGCAGGCTGTGCCGGAAGCGCTGAAAACGGCGAAGCCGGGCTCGCCCGCGTTCCGCACCGCGTTGCGCGATGCGCTCGAGAAGTCCAATGTCACCGGCGTGCACGGCGTGTTCGTGATGAATGCCAACGATCATAACGGCTTCGACAACCGCGCCCGCGTGATGGTCAGGATCCAGGATGGCAAGTGGGTGCTGCAGAAGTAGACGCGAAAGCATGCCGCGCGTGATCGCGCGGCCTTCCTTCGTGCCCTCGATCCGCCGCCGCCGGTTCACGCCGGCGGCGTTTTGTTAGAGGCTTTCCCGGGATCGCATGGATCTTTCCATTGCCGCGCTGTTGACACAGGATGGCATCACCAACGGCGCCATCTACGCGCTGCTGGCCCTGGCGCTGGTGCTCGTGTTCACCGTCACGCGGATCGTGTGGGTACCGTCGGGCGAGTTCGTCGCGTGGGGCACGCTGACGCTGGCCGGCCTGCAGCTCGGCAAGTCCTCCGGCATCGTCGGCCTGCTGCTCGCCATGGCGGCGTTGGCGGGTGTCATGGAAATCTGGCGCGCGGTGCGGGCGGGCGAGTCCGCGCGATTGCCGCGGCGCCTGTTCCTGTGGACCGGCGTCCCGGCGCTGATCGCCGCATTGCTGTGGTGGCTGGCCCCGCTGCAGCCACCGCTTGTCGTGCAGGTGGTGCTGACGCTCGCCGCCATCACCGCGATCGGTCCGCTGCTCTACCGCATTGCCTACCAGCCGCTGGCCGAAGCCAGCGTGCTGGTGCTGCTGATCGTGTCCGTGGCCGTGCACTTCGCGATGCTGGGCTTCGGCCTGTGGTTCTTCGGTGCCGAGGGGTCGCGTACGCCGGCCTTCTCGTCGGCGTCGTTCATGCTGGGGGGCGTCAACATCAGCGTGCAGAGCCTGCTCGTGATCGGCACCAGTGCCGGACTGATCGTGGCGCTGGCGGCCTTCTTCGGCCGCACGCTGTACGGCAAGGCGTTGCGGGCCACGGCGGTGAACCGCGCCGGCGCGCGGCTGTGCGGCATTTCGCCGGACTTTGCCGGCGCGTTGACGTTTGCACTTGGCGCGCTGCTCTGTGCATTCTGCGGCGTGCTGATCGGCCCGATCACCACCATCTACTATGACTCCGGCTTCCTGATCAGCCTGAAGGGCTTCGTCGGCGCGATCATCGGTGGCCTGTCGAGCTACCCGATCGCCGCCGGGGGCGCGCTGCTGGTCGGCCTGATCGAGGCGTTCTCCTCGTTCTGGGCCAGCGCGTTCAAGGAAGTGATCGTGTTCACGCTGATCATTCCGGTCCTGCTATGGCGCAGCCTGACGACGCATCATCACGAGGAAGAGGAGTGATGAAGGCGCACTTCTCCCGCATCGCGTTCCTGGCGTTTATCGTGCTGCTGGTGGCGGTGGCGCTGGGCGCGCCGGCGTTCTGGGTCACGCTGGGCAACTACATCGGGCTCTACAGCATCGTGGCGCTGGGCCTGGTGCTGCTGACCGGCGTCGCGGGCCAGACGTCGTTCGGGCAGGCCGCGTTCGTCGGTATCGGCGCGTACACAACGGCGTGGCTGACCGTCAACTACGGGACCTCGCCGTGGTTTACGCTGTTCATCGGACTCGTCCTTACCGGCGCGCTGGCGCTGTTCCTTGGCTTCATCACGCTGCGCATGCAGGGTCACTACCTGCCGCTGGCCACCATCGCGTGGGGCATCAGCCTCTACTACATCTTCGGCAACCTCGAGATGCTCGGCGGCCATACGGGGATGACCGGCATTCCGCCGCTCGATCTCTTCGGCATCGAGTTGAAGAGCGAGCGTCGCTATTTCTTCCTGATCTGGGCGATCGCGCTGGCGGCGCTGCGCGCCACCGACAACCTGCTCGATTCGCGGCCCGGTCGCGCAATCCGCGCGCTGAAGGGCGGTCTCGACATGGCCGAGGCCTTTGGCGTGGACGCTTCGCGGCTGAAGATCGTCGTGTTCGTCTATGCGGCGTTGCTCGCATGCATTTCCGGCTGGCTGTATGCGCACCTGCAGCGCTTCGTGAACCCCACGCCCTTCGGCATCAACCAGGGCATCGAGTATCTGTTCATGGCGGTGATCGGGGGCGCGGGCAGCGTCTGGGGCGCGGTGCTGGGCGCAACCGTGATCACGCTGCTGAAGCAGGTGCTGCAGAATATCCTGCCCGATCTTCTCGGCCGCACCGGCAACTTCGAGCTCGTGGTCTTCGGCATCCTGATCGTGCTGCTGCTGCAGTTCGCGCGCGATGGCCTGTGGCCGTGGGTGGGCCGGTTGCTGCCGCGCCGGCGCGAGGCCGCGGTGCCCGATGCGCCGCCCTTGCCGACACGCGATCACACGCCGGCGCACGGGGCGCTGCTGGTGGTCGACAAGGCGCGCAAGCAGTTCGGCGGCCTCATTGCCGTCAACGACCTGTCCTTCGAGATCCGCCCGGGCGAGATCCTGGGACTGATCGGCCCCAATGGCGC
>JANNNM010000060.1:0-2693 GCA_031398535.1 Betaproteobacteria bacterium
GCTGTGGTCGTGCGCCGCACCGTGCACGAACATGACCGTGGGCTGGGCCGCGGAAAGCGCGCGGGAACCCGTGTAGACGTAGGTCTCGGCATCGTCGACGGTGAAGCGCATGGTGACCGGCTTTCAGCGGACCGCGACCGCGGGATACGCAGCCTCGGACTCCGGCACCGGCGTGGGGACGGGGCGGCCCGCCAGGAAGGCATCGACATTGGCCAGCACCATCGACTGCATCGCGACCTGCGCGTCCTCCGCGGCACCCCCGATATGCGGCGTCAGCGCCACATTGGGCAGCGCCATCAGCGCGGCAGGCACCTCCGGCTCGTGCTCGAATACATCGAGGCCCGCGCCTTCGATCGTGCCATCGGTCAGAGCCTGGATGAGCGCCCCCTCGTCGATCACCGCGCCGCGTGCGATGTTGATCACATGTCCGCGCGAGCCCAACGCCTTCAGTACCGCTGCATTCACCGTGTGCCGGTTGCTGCCGTCCGCGCGCACGGCGACGACCAGCACATCGGCCCACGTCGCAAGTTCGAGCAGCGTGCCGAAATACGGGTACGTCACATCCTGGCGCTGCCGGCGACTGTGATAGCCCACCTCCATCTCGCACGCCTCGGCACGTAACGCGACGCGTTCGCCGATGGCACCCAGGCCGTAGACGCCCACGCGCCGGCCGGTGAGTCCCACCGCAGGGCGTGTGCGCCGCACGGTGTTGCCCGTCCACTCGCCGCGCAGCAGGAAGGCGTTGGCATCGAACATCCGGCGGATGGACGCAATCATCAGGCCCAGCGCGATGTCCGCCACTGCGGAAGCGTTGGCCGCCGGACTATGCGCGGCCACGATCCCACGGCGCCGCGCCGCTGCGGTATCCACCCCTTCGTAGCCGCTGCCGAGGCAGCACACCAGGCCCAGCGCGGGCAGGCGTGCCATCGTGGCGTCGCTGGCGGCGACCGTGCCCATCGTGACCAGCACGCGCACGTCGGCGCGCGTGGCGGCCGGCAATGCGGCAACGTCCTCGGCAAAGGCCGCCGACATCGGGCCGACGACGCGTCCGCGTCGTGCCAACTGGCGCACGAAGGCATCGGGCATTGCCATCGCCAGCAGGATGGTCGGCATGGCACTCATGGCGCCGCCTTGCCCGCGGCGTACAGCGCGCGCGACAGGTCCTCGATCAGGTCCTCCGGGTCCTCGAGGCCCACCGACAGCCGGATCGTGCCTTCGGTGATGCCCGCGCGGACCAGGTCCTCCGCCGACATCCGGAAGTGCGTGGTGGACGCAGGGTGGATCACCAACGACTTGGCATCGCCCACGTTGGCCAGGTGCGAGAACAGCGACAGCGTCTCGATGAACTTGCGGCCCTGCGCGCGCGTGCCGCGGATCGCGAACGAGAAGACGGCGCCGCAACCGCGCGGCAGCAGCCGCTGCGCCAGCGCGTGATCCGGATGATCGGACAGCTCGGGATAACCCACGGACTCGACCAGCGGGTGCGCGGCCAGGAAGGCGACGACCTTGCGCGCATTCTCCACGTGCCGTTGCATCCGGATCGGCAGCGTCTCCATGCCCTGCAGGATCTGGAAGGCCGTGAATGGGGCCATGCACGCGCCGAAATCGCGGATGCCCTCACGACGGGCGCGCAGCAGGAAGGCGGCGGTGGTCGACTCCTCGCTGAACACCATGTCGTGGAAGCCGTGGTAGGGCTCGGTCAGCGTCGGGAACTTGCCGCGCGCAGCACCCGCGTCCCAGTCGAATTTGCCCGAATCCACCAGCAACCCGCCGATGACCACACCGTGGCCGGACAGGAACTTGGTGGCCGAGTGGAAGATCAGATCCGCCCCGAGTTCGAAGGGCTGGATGAGATAGGGCGTGGTGAACGTCGAGTCGACCAGCAGCGGCAGGCCATGGTCATGCGCCAACGCGCTGACGCGCGGAATGTCGAGCACGTCGAGGCCCGGATTGCCGAGCGTTTCACCAAACAACAGCCGTGTCTCGGGCCGGATGGCGGCGCGCCATGCATCCATGTCGCGCGGATCGACGAAGGTGGTGGTGATGCCGAAGCGCGGCAGCGTGTAGTCGAGAAGATTGTGCGAGCCACCGTAGAGCGAGCGCGACGCGACGATGTGCGCACCGGCGCCCAGCAGCGTAACGATGCCGAGGTGCAGCGCCGCCTGGCCGCTGGCGGTGCCGATCGCGCCCACGCCGCCTTCCAGCGCGGCGATGCGCTCCTCCAGCACCGCGACGGTGGGATTGGAGATGCGCGAATAGACGTGCCCCGCGCGCTCCATGTTGAAGAGCGCCGCCGCATGGTCGCTGTCCGGAAACACGAACGACGCGCTCTGGTAGATGGGCGTGGCGCGCGCGCCGGTGACCGGATCGGGCCGCGCCCCGGCGTGCAGCGACAGCGTGTCGAATCGGTGGGTCTTGGGTTTGCTCATCACGTCCCCGGAGGAGCGCCGATTCTAGCGCCCATGGGCCGGTTCTGCGGCGCTGCCGGGTCGTGGAGGCGTAAAATTGCATGGATGAAACCGCGTCCGACGCCGCCCGAGGAGACCTTCGCCGCCCCGCCCGACCGGATGCGCCGCGCGGCCGAAGGTGCCATCGAGCGCGGACGCGGCGCCACGTTCAATCCCGGCAACCGTTTTCGCAGCGAAACCCGCGAAACCAGCGATGACGGCTGGCAGCCGCTGCTGCCCGAAGTG
>JANNNM010000837.1:0-1912 GCA_031398535.1 Betaproteobacteria bacterium
AGCTGCACGATGCGATCCGGGTGCAGGCGCTCGGGCGCCCGGTGCGTCACGAACAGGATCGTCACCTTGCCCTTCAGTCGCGCGATGGTGGCCGCGAACTGTTCCGCCACGACGGCATCGAGGCCGCTGGTGGCCTCATCGAAGATCAGGATGCGCGGGCGCTTCAGCAACGCGCGCGCGATGGCAATGCGCTGCTTCTGTCCACCCGAGAGCCCTGCACCCCGCTCGCCGATGGCCGTGTTGTAGCCGGCGGGAAGGGCCTCGATGGCCTGGTGGATCTCGGCCAGCTTCGCCGCCTGTACCGCCATTTCGAACGTGGCCAGCGGATTGGCGAGCAGCAGGTTCTCCAGCACCGTGCCGGAGAACAGGATTGTTTCCTGCGGCACCACGCCGAAATGTCCGCGCAGCTCGTTGGCGGCGAGATGACGCGTGTCGCGGCCATCGACCAGCACCTGCCCTGATGTCGGCCACAGGAAGCCCTGCAGCAGCCGCGTGAGTGTGCTCTTGCCGGCACCGGAAGGCCCCATCACCACGACGCATTCGCCCGGCTTGATGGCGAGGCTGAAGTCCATCAGCACATGCGCGCGGTCGGGGCCGTAGCGAAACCCGGCGCTGCGGAACTCCACTGCGGCGCCCCCATGCCCGGCCACGCGCGTGGTGGCCATCGACCACGGTTCGACCGGGACCTCCATGATGTCGCCCAGCCGGCGCACGGCAATGGCCGCCTGCTGGAACTGCTGCCACAGTCCCACCAGTTTCAGCATCGGCTGCGAGACGCGGGCCGCGAACATCTGGAAGGCGACCAGCATGCCCAGCGTGAAATCCGGGCCGCGCATCACCAGCCACGCGCCCACGCACAGGATGGCGGTGTTGCCCAGTTGCTCGAGGCCGGTGGCCACCGAGTTGTAGGAGTTGGCAAGCTGGCGCGTGGCGAAGCTGGCGCGCAGGTAGCTGCCGAGGTAGTCGTCGAAGCGGCGTTCGAGCTGGGGTTCCATCTGCAGCGACTTCACGGTCTCCGCGCCGGCGATGTACTCGGTGAGGAACGCCTGGTTGCGCGCGCCAAGCAGGAACTGCTCGTTGAGCCGCGACTGCAGCAGGGGCGCCACCGCAGCGCTCAAGCCCGCTACCAGCAGCAGCACGGCCAGCGTGACCAGCGACAGCCACACGCTGTACACGAACATCAGCGCAAGGAACAACAGCAGGAACGGCAGGTCGAGCAGCAACGTGATGGCCGCGCCGGACAGGAATTCACGGATGGACTCGATGCCCGCCATCCGGGCGGCGAGCACGCCGGTGGGACGATGCTCGAAGTAGCGCAGCGGCAGATGCAGCAGGTGGCGGAACACGGCCGAGGCCAGCACTGCATCGACACGATTGCCGGTGTGGCTGACCAGGAACTGCCGGATCCAGCCGAGCGCCGTGCTGAACAGCACGAAGGTCACCAAAGCGAACCCGATGACGGCCAGCGTGCTGCGCGTGTGATGCACGATCACCTTGTCGATGATGATCTGGCTGCACAGCGGCGTGGCCAGCGCAATCAGCTGCACGAGCAGCGACGCGACCAGCACGTCACGCCAGACGCTGCGGTGCCGCGCGAGCTCGGCGATGAACCAGCGAAAGCCGAAAGCGTGGCTGGGGCCGTCGACGGCGTCATCGTCGATGGGGCCCGGTTGCGTGGCCGGGACGGCAATGATCCAACCCGCATGGCGCGCCGCGAACGCTGCCACGGGTTCGACGCGGGCCTCGTTGCTGCCGGATGGAAAGTACAGGACCCGGCCCTGGTCACAGCGGATGACCATGGCGCACCCATGCGGCGCGATGTGCGGTTCGTTGGCGGATGGCGCAACGACTCCCGGGGGATCTGCGACATCGGTGGCGGCCGCCATGAACGCGATGCACGGAAAGGGACCGC
>JANNNM010000840.1:0-8022 GCA_031398535.1 Betaproteobacteria bacterium
GGGAGGCACTGATCAAGCTCGAGCAGCGCGGGCTCATTGCTATCGCCCATGGCCGCCGCGCCCGGATGCTCCATTCCGAAAGTTCCGGGGCATCGGCGTCGGATGAACGAATCGCGCTGGCCATGGCCCGGATCCTTGATAGCGCAGCGGCCTCGGCCGACGAGCTCAAGGAAGCCCGGATGCTGTTTGAAACGGCGATGGTGCGCCTTGCCGCCGAACGCGCGACCCCCGCCGGCATCGCGCGGTTGAAGCGCGCGCTGGCCGACAATCGGCGGGCAATTCCCAGTGGCGAAGCGTTTGTCGCCACGGACATGGCGCTGCATCGGACGATTGCCACGCTGGCGGGCAACTCGCTGTGCGCCGCGGTGGGCGAGGTGCTGTTTGGGTGGCTTGCAAACTATCGGGTGCGCATGGTTCACGTCGAGGGGGCCAATCTCCTCAGCCACGACGAGCACGCGCGCATCGTCGCGCGCATCGTCGCGCGCGATCCCGCGGGCGCCGCGTCGGCCGTCGCCGCACATCTTGACCGAAGCCACTCGCTTTACCAGCGATTGGCGGCGCGCCTGCCCGATTCGGCCCCCTCTGTCACAACGCCGGCGGGCAAGAGCGCCCGCCGCAGGGCACAGTAACAAGCTGCCACGACCTGTTCGAAGACGTCCCCACGAAGTCACCCGAACCCAGAGACATGGGTCACCAAGGAGGAAATCATGAACACACCGATGCATAGCGCCAAGCAGTTCCTGCGGCGGTTCCTGCGGTCGATTTCGGTCGGCGCCACGTGCGCGCTCGTAGCCGGCGCCCTTGCCACGGGCGGTGCGGCTGCGAAGGATCTGCGCTTCGGCACGCCGTTCATCAATGGCAGTAATCTGCACCGCGGCATGGAGAAATTCGCGGAGATCGTCAACGCGGAATCAGGCGGACGCTACAAGATCCTTGTCTACACAGATAGCCAGATTGGCGACATCACGCAACTCCTCTCCGGCATGCAGCTCGGCACCATTGATATGGCGTATCTCGGGATCGGCAACGGCGCCAGCTTGAAGGGTGGCGCACCTCTCAACATCGGCTACACGCCCTACCTCTTCAAAAGCAAGGAATCGGCCGAAAAGATCCTGAACGGACCGATCTTCGCTGAGATGTTCGAGAACCTCGCACGCGAATCGGGGGTGCGCGCATTCGCCGCCGCCGGCGCGCGCTCCGGCCGCGCCATCCAGACCACCAAGGGCCCGATCGTCAAGCCGGAAGATCTGAAGGGTTTCCGGCTGCGCATTCCTCCGATCGACATGTTCCGCGCGTCGTTCGAGCCGCTCGGCGTCAAGGTGGTGCCAATGGGCCTGTCCGATATCTACCTCGCGATGAGCCGCGGCCAGATCGACGGTCAGGACAACGGCTTTGATCTCGCGCTGACGTTCAAGTGGCAGGAGGTCGCGAAATACTGGTCGGCGACCGGTCATGTCTACGAGCTCGCAACGTGGTACATCTCGGACAAGCTGTGGCAGACGATGACACCGGCTGACCAGGCGCTGTTCAGGCGCGCGGCGCGTGAAGGCGGCGCGGTCGCGACCCGGCTTGGCGAGGAAATCGACCGCGGCGGGATCGAGGCGATCAAACAAGCGGGCGGCACCTACACCGTGCCGGATATCGCCGCCTTTCGCGCGGCGTTCAAGGATGTGCACCTGCCGTACGAAGGGAAGGTATGGCCGGCGGGGCTCGTAGACAAGATCCGCGCGATGCAGGAGTGATGGCGGCGCCGTCGCTTGCGTCGGTCGCGCTCATGCTCCAGGCGCTGCAGTGGCTTGACCGTGCGCTGGCATGGTTCGTCGCGGCGCTGGTGGTCGGGCTGGTCACGATCGTCACGAGCCAACTCGTCGACCGGCACTTCTTCGATATCCCGATTCAGGCGCCCGACCAGTATGCGCGCATCGGGCTCGTCTGGCTGACGTTCCTCGGCTTCGCGCTCGCGATCCGCGGCAATGTCGCAGTGCGCGTGGACATCATCGATCACCTGCTGCCGCCGGCCGCGCGGCGCTGGGTCGGCATGGCCTCCGACCTGATCCTGCTGCCCGTTCTGTGCATGCTTGTGGTTAAGGGATGGACCGTGTTTGAGGTCGGCTCCGGCCAGATCATCCTGGGCACGCCGTTCACTGCGGGGCTGCCCAACGCGGCATTGGTGGTTGGGGCGGTGCTGATGATCCTCTACGTTGGCCTGCGTCTCGTCGCGCGCTGGCGTGGCCATGAGCCGGTACCGTTGGAGCAGCCGGATTGCTGACACTGCTGTTCGTCGCCTTTCTGCTGCTGCTCATCATCGGGTTCGACGTCGGCTTTTCGATGATCCTGGCGTCGTTGCTGGGCGTTCTGTCCAAGACCGAACGCGCCGTGGACGCAACGATCATCCCGCTGACGATGATCTCGTACGTCGACAGCTACGCGCTGGTCCAGATCCCGTTGTTCATACTCGCGGGCGAGCTCATGAATCGCGGTGGTCTGACGCGGCGCCTGATCGATTGGGCGTCGACCCTGGTCGGACGATTGCGCGGCAGCCTTGGTCATGTCTCCATCTTGACCAACTTCGTGATGGCGGGTGTGTCGGGATCCGCCGTCGCGGATGCGGTTGCCACCGGCAAGCCACTGATTCCAGCGATGAAGAGCGCCGGTTACGACCACGGTTACGCGGGCGCTGTAATCGCAGCAGGTGCCCTGCTCGGGCCGATCATCCCGCCGTCGATTCCGATGGTGGTCTATGCGCAGATCGCGAGCCAGTCGGTCGTCAAGCTCTTCATGGCCGGCATCGTCCCTGGCGTGTTGCTTGCCCTCGGGTTCATGGTGATCTGCACGCTCGTCGCGAACAAGCGCAAGTATCCGCGTGCAGAAGCGGCAAGCCTGCGCCAGCAGGTAAAGGCAACCGGCCGCGCCGGATGGGCGTTGATGATGCCGGTCATCGTCATCGGCGGCATCCGCTTCGGCTACATGACCGACACCGAAGCCGCCGCCGTCGCGGCGCTCTACGCACTTGCCGTGAGCCTGCTGATCTACCGCGATTTCAAGCCTGGCGCGCTGCCGCAGGTGCTGGCGGCGACCGGCCGGTCGTCCGCCTTGATCCTGTTCCTGCTTGCCGCGGCGGGACCGTTCAGCTGGCTGGTCGCTGAAAGCCAGATCAATCAGTTGATCGTCGGCCTCATCAGCGGTATTTCGACGAACCCCCTGGTCGTGCTGCTGCTCATCAATGCGATGCTTCTGCTCGTCGGTTGCGTCATCGAGCCGCTGCCGGCGATGGTGATTTTCGTGCCGACGTTGCTGCCACTCGGCGCCCAGCTCGGCATCGACCCGATACAGTTTGGCGCGGTGATCGTGCTCAACCTGATGATCGGACTCCTGCATCCGCCGATCGGACTGCTGCTGTTCATCGTGTCGAGTGTTGGCCGCGTGCCGATTGGCCCCGTGATGCGCGAATCGTTGCCGTTCCTCGGCTGGGCGATCGTCGTGCTCGTGCTGGCGATCGTCTTTCCCCCGATCACGACCTGGCTGCCTGGGCAGATTCGCTGACGCGGACGTTGACACCCCGACGACCCCTGCAAATGGAGTCCATGCCTCGTCGACGTCCGCCGGAGACACCCGCTCAGCACCTCGCCGAACAGCAGCCATCGACGTTGAGCAGGTGACCGGTCACATAATCCGCCGCCGCCGATGCCAAGATGGATGCGGCACCGGCAATGCGCCACTGGGTTAACGCCATCGCGCTGCCGCTATAATCCTCTTGCAAGGGGAGGCCACCCGCCTCCCCTTTGCCATTCATGCGCCACCTGATCGCCTCGAAGGATTTCCGCGAAGGTTTCACCGAAATGCTGCCCGCCTGCATCGGGCTGGCGCCGTTCGGCCTCGTGTGCGGCGTCGGTGCGGCGGCAGCAGGCGCCAACTGGCTGGGTTCGCTGGGGATGAGCGCGATCATCTTCTCCGGCGCGGCGCAGATCCTGGCGGCGCAACTGGTGGCGGCCGACGCGCCGTTACTGGTGATCGTCCTGACGTGCTTTGTGCTGGGCCTGCGCTTCCTGATGTACAGCGCCGCGATGGCGCCGTACCTGAAGCCGCTGCCGCCCAGTTGGCAGAAGGGCCTTGCCTTCCTGCTGACCGACCAGGCCTTTGCCGCGGCGGTGCGGCGCTTCAACGCCAACGACGACCGGCATGGCGCCGGTCTGCATTTCCTCGGGTGCGGCGTGGCGCTGTGGCTGATGTGGCAGATCATGTGCATGGTGGGCTTTCTGGCCGGTGCGCTGATTCCTGCGGCGTGGTCGCTGGAGTTCGCCGTGCCGCTGTGCTTCATCGCGCTGGTGGCGCCGCTGTTCCGCGATGCGCCGTCGGTCATCGCGGCGGTGACGGCGGGCGTGACCGTGATGCTGCTGTCGCACCTGCCGATGCGGCTCAACCTGATCGTGGCCGGCGTCATCGGCATCCTGGCCGGCACGCTGGCCGACCTTGCGCGGGAAAAATGGACGCCACGCTGAAGCTCTGGCTGGTCATCTTCATCGTCGGCACGTTGAACTACGCGTCCCGGCTGTCGTTCATCGCCGTCTTCGCCAAGCGCACGATGCCCACGTGGCTGGCCCGGATGCTGAAGTACGTGCCCGCCGCGATGCTCACCGCGCTGATCCTGCCGATGGTCATCGACTGGAAGGGGGCCGCCACCGATTTCACCACGCCCAAGGTGGTGGCGGCGCTGATCGCGGCCGCCGTGGCCTACTTCACGCGCAGCACGTTGAAGACCCTGTTCTCGGGCATGGTCGCCGTGTGGTTGTTGCAGCTGGCCTGGGCGTGAATTCGGCTACCATTCCTCTTCAACCCGACACGAGCATCCGCCATGCGCTTTGAAGGTACTGATTCCTACGTTGCCACGCCCGACCTGATGCTGGCGGTGAATGCCGCATTGGCGCTGGAGCGCCCGCTGCTGATCAAGGGCGAGCCCGGCACCGGCAAGACGCTGCTGGCCGAGGAAGTGGCGAAGAGCCTCGGGCGGCCGCTGCACCAGTGGCACGTCAAGTCCACGACCAAGGCGCAGCAGGGCCTGTACGAGTACGACGCCGTGTCGCGGCTGCGCGATTCGCAGCTGGGCGACGCACGCGTGGCGGACATCGGCAACTACATCAATCGCGGCGTGCTGTGGGAGGCGTTCGAAAGCGACGTGCCGTCGGTGGTGCTGATCGACGAGATCGACAAGGCCGACATCGAATTCCCCAACGACTTGCTGCGCGAGCTCGACCGGATGGAGTTCTACGTCTACGAGACGCACAAGACGATTCGCGCGAAGAAGCGCCCGCTGGTGGTGATCACGTCGAACAACGAGAAGGAGCTGCCGGATGCCTTTCTGCGCCGCTGCTTCTTCCACTACATCCGCTTCCCGGACCGCGAGACGATGGAGCGCATCGTCGACGTGCACTACCCGGGGCTGAAGAAGACGTTGTTGCAGGAGGCTCTTGAAGTGTTCTTCAGCCTGCGCGAGGTACCGGGGTTGAAGAAGAAGCCGTCGACGTCGGAGCTGCTCGACTGGCTGAAGCTGCTGTTGGCGGAAGACATTCCGCTTGAAGCACTGCGCAGTCAGGACAAGAAGGCGTTCATCCCACCGCTGCATGGGGCGCTGTTGAAGAACGAGCAGGACGTGCATCTCTTCGAGCGCGTGGTGTTCATGGCGCGTGCGGGGCGGTGAGCGAGCGATCCATGGCGCGCTTCATCGAACCCATCACATTCCGCGGCGACATCGCGACGCTGGAGCCGCTGGCCGTCGAACACACGGCGGGGCTGGCGGCGGCGGCAGCGGATGGCGAGTTGTGGCGGCTCTGGTACACATCGATCGCGCCGCCGGAAAGGATGGCCGACTATGTGGCCATCGCGCTCGACATGCGCGAGCGCCAGGAAGCGATGCCCTTCATCGTGCGCGACAACGCGAGCGGCGATATCGTCGGCTGCACGCGCTACTTCAACGTGGATTCGAAGAGCCGGCGCCTCGAGATCGGGCACACGTGGTACGCGCGTCGTGTGCAGCGCTCGGGGCTCAACACGGAGTGCAAGCTGCTGCTGCTCGGGCATGCGTTCGAGAAGCTGCAGTGCATCGCGGTCGAGTTCCGCACGCACTGGTTCAACCATGCATCGCGCACGGCCATCGCGCGACTGGGGGCGAAGCAGGATGCAGTGCTGCGTAACCATCAACTCGGGCCCGACGGCGTCAAGCGCGACACCGTGGTGTTCAGCATCATCGACAGCGAGTGGCCGGCGGTGCGTGCGCACTTGCGCTTCCAGCTCGAGCGGCCGCGCTGAACGGCCGCCTTGCGGCGCGGGTTACTCCACTTTCGCGCCCGAAAGTTTCACCAGCGCAGCCCGCGCGGTGCTTTCGCGCCGCAGGTGCGCGGCGAACTGGTCGGGCGTGATGCCCGAGGGTTCGTAGGCCTTCGACAGCAGGTCCTTGTCGCGGAATTCGGGGTCCGCCAGCAGGCGCGCGACATCGCGGTGGATACGGTCGACGATGCCGCGGGGCGTGGCGGCCGGCGCGAACAGGCCGAACCACAGCGTGTACTCGATGGCCGGATAGCCCAGCTCCGTGAAGGTGGGGACCGCAGGCAGGAAGGCCGACCGTTTGGACGCCGCGATGCCCAGCGCCTTGAGGCGCCCGGATTCGATGGCGGCCTGCGTCGAGAACACGCCCGCCCAGGTCACCATCGACTCACCGGCAATCACCGCCGCCACCGCCTGCGCGAGGCCCTTGTAAGGGACGTGCAGCAGGTCGATGCCGGTTTCCTTCTTCAGCAGTTCCGTCAACAGGTGCGACGAGCTGCCCGCGCCGAATGACGCGTAGGTGATGTGGCCGGGCTGCGCGCGCGCCAGCGTGACGAGTTGCGCAAGATCGCTGGCGCCCACGGACGGATGCGCCACGAGCAGTTGATTGAACGTGACCACCTGCGTGATCGGCGCGAGATCGCGCAGCGGATCAAAAGGCATGCTGGCATACAAGTGCGGATTGACGGTGAAGGTCGAGTCCGACGCGAAGAGCAGCGTCAGGCCGTCGGGTGGCGCGCGCATCACCAGTTCGGAACCGATGATGGAGTTGGCGCCGGGACGGTTGTCGACGATGACGGTCTGGCCCCATATCACGGAGAGCCGATGCGCGAGCAGGCGCGCGACGACATCGATGCCGCTGCCGCCCGGTGAAGGCACGACGATGCGCACCGTGCGCGATGGCCAGCCCTCGGCGGGCGCCGCGACCTGCGCCACGGCGCTGGATGACAATGCGGCCAGCAACGCGAACAGCCAGTGCAGTGCCCGGGTCACGCGAATTCACCGCAGTAAAACTGCATAGGCTGCTTCCGGACCCTGATCGATGCCGCTATATTGCCGGAACGCCGCCATGAATGCCTCCGCGCCCCTTCAGGACCACGCCCGACGCACGCCCGATGCGCAGGCCTACGTCGGCGTCGACGGTACGGCGGTCACCTATGCTGCACTGGAACGGACGGTCAACTTCGTCGCGCGTCGCGCGCTGGAGGCAGGCATGGCGCCGGGGCAGACTGCGGCACTGGCGGCCAACGACCTGTACCGGTACCTCGTAACCGCGCTGGCACTGGCGCGGATCGGCGTCACCTACGCGCCGATCTCGCTGCCAGCGCAATGGACCGATGTCGCGCTGCTCGACGCGCGCGCTACCGGCAATGGCGCGGCCCGGACACTGGAATTGCGCGCACTCTGGCCGGACGACATCACGGCAGTGCCCGCATCCGAATCCGTGCCCATGCACGATGGTGGCGACGCCATCCTGATGATCTGCCCGTCGTCGGGCACGACGGGCGCGCGCAAGTTCGTGCCGATCAGCCACGAGCTGTCTCGCCGCCGGGTGCAGGCGCGCGCACCGGTCATGCTCCGCGCGATGGGCGCGCAGGGCCTGTCGGCGCTGCGCCTCGCGTCCCTGATCGGGTCCGACACTTCGTTCGGCTTCAGCAGCATGCTGCTGGTACTGGGCGGCGGCGGCGCGGTGCTGGAACCCAA
>JANNNM010000115.1:0-1024 GCA_031398535.1 Betaproteobacteria bacterium
GCTTCCTCGACGCGATCCCGGCGATCATCATCGTGGGTACCACGCTGCTGCCGCTGTCGCAGTCGGTGGGCATGCATCCGGTGTCGTTCGCGATCATCAGCATCGTCGCGCTGGCCTTCGGCCTCGTCACGCCGCCGTACGGGATGTGCCTGATGATCTCCTGCGCCATCGCCAAGGTCCGATTAAGCTATGCGCTTAAGGACACGATGATCATGCTGGTGCCGATGCTGCTGGTGCTGTGCGCGCTGATCATATTCCCCGAGATCCCGCTGTTCCTGCCCCGCCTCATCCGGCCTGATTTCCTGCTCTAGGAGGACAACGGCATGAAGTTCAATCGCTTGCCCGGCCCCTTCGGCGTCGAGGCGCCCGATGCGGATCTGTCGCAGCCGATGGCGGACGCCGACTTCGAGGTGCTGCGTGCAGCGTTCTTCGAGAATCACGTGCTGGCCCTGCGCGCGCAGGACATCTCGGCCGCGCAGTTCATCAGCTTCGCGCGCCGCATCGGTCCGCCGCAGCCGCACGTCATCGACCAGTTCCATCATCCCGAGGACTCGAACATCCTCATCCTGTCGAACGTGAAGAAGGACGGCCAGCCCACCGGGCTGCAGGACGCGGGCTCGTACTTCCACACCGACTATTCGTACCTGGCGGCGCCGGCGCGCGCGACGACGCTGTACTCGCGCGTCGTGCCCAAGATCGGCGGCAACACGCTGTTCGCCAACCAGCATGCCGCCTACGACGACCTCGGCGACGCCATGAAGCAGCGCATCGAGCCGCTGCTGGCCGTGCATCACTACGGCAACCGCAACGACGTCAACGAGAAGAGCCGCACCGTGGCCTCGGTGCTCACCGCCGAGCAGAAGGCGAAGATGCCGGTGATCACCCACAGGATCGCGCGTCCGCATCCGGTGACCGGCCGCACGTGTCTCTACGCGGTGTCGGGCAGCTCCTTCGGCATCGTCGGCATGCCGGAGGACGAAGCGCGCGACCTGCTGGATGAGCTGGCGGCGCATTCGACGCAGCC
>JANNNM010000165.1:0-1084 GCA_031398535.1 Betaproteobacteria bacterium
ACCACGCAGGCGATTTCGCTGTGCTTCGCGCTGGTGCTGATGTGGATCATGGCCAATGTCCCGCCGCAAACGCTGGCGCGCGCCGCGCTGCCGCTGTACGTGCTGGGCGTGTTGCTGCTGATCGGTGTCGCGCTCTTCGGCATCGTGGTCAACGGCTCGCGCCGCTGGCTCAACCTCGGTATCGTTCGCGTACAGCCGTCGGAGCTGATGAAGATCGCGCTGCCGCTGATGCTGGCGTGGTACTTCCAGAAGTTCGAGGGGCGCATCAACTGGAAGGATTTTGCGATTGCCGCGGTGCTGATCGTGGTGCCGGTGTTCCTGATCAAGCGGCAGCCCGATCTCGGCACGTCACTGCTGATCGGCGCGTCGGGGTTCTACGTGCTGTTCCTGGCCGGGTTGTCGTGGAAGGTGATCATCGGCCTGGGGGTGGCAGGGGGCGCGGCCGCGCCGTTCCTGTGGAGCCAGCTTCACGACTACCAGCGTGAGCGCATCCTGACCTTTCTTGATCCTGGCCGCGATCCGCTGGGCGCGGGGTATCACTCCACGCAGGCATCGATCGCCATCGGCTCGGGCGGCGTGATCGGCAAGGGCTGGCTGAACGGCACGCAGACGCACCTCGACTTCCTGCCGGAACGGCACACCGACTTCATCTTCGCCGTCTTCGGCGAGGAGTTCGGGTTGATCGGCAATGGATTCCTGCTGGTGCTCTACATCCTGCTGATCGGCCGCGCGATGGTCATCACGGCCAATGCGTCGACACTGTTCGCCCGCCTGCTGGCCGGGTCGATCACGCTGATGCTCTTCACCTATGCGTTCGTCAACATGGGCATGGTCAGCGGCGTGCTGCCCGTCGTGGGCGTGCCGTTACCCCTCGTGTCCTACGGCGGCACCGCGATGGTGTCGCTGTTCATCGGCCTGGGCGTGCTGATGAGCGTACAGGCCCACCGGAAGCTCGTCAGTACGTAACAAAGGGGTCCGGAAACAAAGGGGTCAGGGTCAGTTAAACAAAGGGGTCAGGGTCAATTTCGCGAAGCGGCATCCAAGTGGAGAGCGGACCAAATTGACCCTGACCCCTTTGTTTAAC
>JANNNM010000169.1:0-10138 GCA_031398535.1 Betaproteobacteria bacterium
TCCGCGACGCCTGGATCTCCATCAATGCGACGAGTCCATGCACCTCGGGTTCGTCGGGCGCCAGCCCGGCCAGCACGCGACCCAGCCGCACAGCTTCGTCGCACAGCGCCGGGCGGGTCCAATCGTCGCCCGCGGTGGCGGAGTAGCCTTCGTTGAAGATGAGGTAGATGACCTCCAGCACCGATGCGAGACGCGCCGCCAGTTCCTGCGGGCGCGGGACTTCGAAGGGCACGCGCGCTTCGGCCAGTGTCCGCTTGGCACGCACGATACGCTGCGCAATCGTTGATTCCGGCACCAGGAAGGCCCGCGCAATCTCGTCCGTGGTGAGGCCGCCCAGCAGGCGCAGCGTCAGCGCCGCGCGCGCACCGGTGGACAGCAGCGGATGGCAGGCGATGAAGATGAGGCGCAGCAAGTCGTCGCCGATCGGGTCGTCGAAGGCGGACTCCACCAGCGCTTCCACGGACGGCGACGCGTCTTGCATCTGGTTTTCGATCTCCCAGCTGATGGCGTCGCTCTTGCGCTCGTGCATGGCCTTGCGCCGGATCAGGTCGATCGCGCGGTGCTTGGCCGTGGCGGTGAGCCAGGCCGCCGGATTGTCGGGCACGCCATCGCGCGGCCATTGCTCGAGGGCGGCCACCAGCGCGTCCTGCGCCAGTTCCTCGGCGAGGCCCACGTCGCGCAGCGTGCGCGCGAGGACTGCGATGATCTTCGCCGACTCCATTCGCCAGACGGCCTCGATCGTGGCGCGGATGCTGGATGTCGCCATGGGGTCAGGCCGTGATCATGACTTTGAAGCCGCCGTAGATCAATCGCTTGAAATCGAAGGGCGACGACTTCGGATCCATCATCCTGGCGAGGCGCGGGTCCTTCATCACCTTGGCATTGACGCTGTCGCGATGCTTGCGCGATTTGAAGACGATCCACGCGAACACGACCGTTTCGCCAGCCTTCAGCTTCACGCTTTGCGGGAACGACGTCCACTTGCCGGGCTTGACGTCATCGGCGATGCACTCGCAGTAATCGAGCGCGCCATGGTCCATCCACACTTTCTTGCCGAGGCGCGCCATCCTCCTGTACGCGGGCAGGTTGGCGGTGGGCACGGGAATCACGAAGCCATCGACGTAGTTCATGGTTGCTCCTGGTCAGTTGCGTTGAAGGATGCCCTTGCCATCCTCGAAGCCGAGGGGTGAGGACGTATGTTCGTGCACGATCGTCCATGCAGTACCCTCGCGCTTCAGCACCCACGACAGGCGGTTCTGCAGCGCGCGAAGTTGCTTGCCGTCGGCGGTCCACCCCGAGTACGTCGCGATGGACGTCAGCACCGCCATGTCCGTGCCCTCGACCAGTTGCACGTCGTCGAAGGCCGCGCGGTATTCCTCGTCGACATGGGACGTGAGCCACGCTTCGAGCGGCTTGCGCCACGCATCCCTGCCCTCGTACGACCACGTGCCCCATGCATCGAAGATGCGGGCATCCGGGTGGTAGAGCGCAGCGAGGCCGTCCACGTCGCGGGTGAGCACGGCGGTGCGATAGGCGTCAAGTACGGAGGTGATGGCAGGATTCATCGTATTCACTTCGAGTTTGTGGCTGTAGTCACGGCGGAATCCCGATCCGGCATCTCGAAATAGTGGAGCGGGCGGATCTCCATGCGCCAGCCGAATTGCTCGCCGACGGGCACCTGCGTGGTCGGATGCAGCTTGGCGACCCGGATCGCGTCCTCCATATCCACGGCGTCGATTAGGATCGCGCCGCCGATCATCTCCTTGGCCTCGGTGAACGGGCCGTCGGTGACGTTGACGGTGCCGTTCACACGCTGCAGACACTTCGTGTGGGTATCGAGTCCGGCATCGACGATCACCTGGCGGGTGTCGTACATCTTCCGCATGTGGGGTCCGCAATCGCGCATCATCGCGTCGATGTCGTCCTGGGTGCAGGCATCCATCTTGTCTTTGTCGAAGTAGCCGAGGCACAGGAATTTCATCGTGGTTTTCCGTCGGGATTGCGGGTGGGGCGCGGTCGGTATCGACACGCACCGGTGCGTCAGGACTTGACGCGTTCGTCCATCGCCCGGAAGCGCTCGATGGCGGGACTTGCGCCGAAGTCCTCGAGGTCGAAGAGCTGGCGCACCTCGATGGTAGCCGCGCCGCCATTGATCGCCGGGTTGGGGAAGCGGCGGGTCCACGCCAGGGCTTCCTCGCGCGAGCGTACCTGGATCAGCGTATAGCCCGCGACCAGTTCCTTCGCTTCGGCGAACGGGCCGGCGACGACGGTGCGCCTGTCGCCGTCATACAGGATGCGCCAGCCGCGCGCGGTGGGTTGCAGTCCCGAGGCGTCGAGCAGCACGCCGGCCCTGGCCAGTTCCTCGTGGTACGTGGCCATCGCCGCGAACAGGGATTCCGGCGGCATGGCGCCGGCTTCGGAGTCCGCAGTGGCGTTGACGATGATCATGAAGCGCATGGGGTCCACTCCCGTTGATTCCGGTCGGTGAGCCGTTGTTGCGGGCTCATCCACCACGTCGAACGGCATCGCCAGGAATCGACATGGCCGGCCGCCGCCGCGATTGCGGCGCGACCCCCACCTACATGAAGCAGGGGCCGAACTCTCGGACTTCGACGGTGGCCCATTGCGCGGCAGGGCATTCGCGGGCGATGGCAATCGCCTCGTCCTTCGTCGCGCAGTCGAGCAGGAAGTAGCCGCCGATCATCTCCTTGGTCTCGGAGAAGGGACCGTCGACGAGCGACGACTGCCCGTTGCGCACCTGCACGCGCACGCCCTCGGCGTCGGACTTGAGCGACTGGCTGGCCTTCAGCACGCCGCGCGCCTGCAAGTCGGCGGAGAAGTCCAGCATCTTCGTGTAGAGCTCGCGCCCCTCGTCCTCGGTGCGCGTACGCCGCTGGCCCGCGGGTTCAACGATCAACAGCATCCACGCCATGGCGGGCTCCGGTAAGCGGTCAGCAATCAGGCGTCGACGACGTTGACCATCCAGCCCACGCCGAAGCGGTCGGTCAGCATCCCGAAACGCGGCGACCAGAACGTCTTGGTAAGCGGCATGATCACCGTGCCCTGGTCCGCCAGCGCGGCATACAGTTTATCGGCCTCGGCCGGCGTGTTCACCGCCAGCGACAGCGAAAAGCCCTGGAAAGGCCGCTTGCCCGGCGAGCAGTCGTCGCAGGCCATGACCAGCGTCTCGCCGATCTGCAGCGACGCATGCATGATCTTGTCCTCGTTGCCCGGGGGCACCATCTCCGGAGGCAACGGGTCCGGGCTGTCCTTGTACCGCATCATGAACTCGAGCTTGGCGCCCAGCGCCTTCTGGTAGAACGCGACGGCCTCCTCGCAGCGGCCGTCGAAGAACAGGTAGCTTTGGACTTGCATGACGCCTCCTCTCGATGAGCCGCCATGCGGCTTCTGCCTCACGTCGAATGGCGCGGCGCCGGATCGACACGGCCGCGGGGGCCGTGCCGGGTATTTCAGCGCACCTTCTTGAAGGTGGACGGGAATACCTTGCCGCCCAGCACCGTGGCCACCACGTCGATGTCCTTGATCCGGTCGACGGGGACCGCCAGCGGATTTTCCTTCAAGATGACGAAATCGGCCAGCTTGCCCTGCGTGATGCTGCCCTTGACGTCATCCTGCTTCATCAGGAAGGCGGCGTCGATCGTCACCATCTTCAAGGCTTCCGCCACGGTGATCCGCTCGGCGGGTCCGAGCACCTTGCCCGAAAGCGTCTTGCGGGTGGCGGCCACCCAGATCGACAGCAGCGGGTCTAGGCGGGTGACGGAGGCATCCGAATGCGTCGCAAAGCGAATGCCATGGCGCAGCGCGCTCTTCAGCGGGTTCATCCGCGCCGCGCGGTCGGGGCCGACGATCAACGGATGCACGTCGCCCCAATAGTAGATGTGGTTGATGAAGAGGTTGGTGGCGATACCCTGCGTGGCCATCCGCGACAGCTGGTTGTCGTTGACCATCTGGTTGTGGTCGAGGTGATGGCGGTGGTCGATGCGCGGATGCGCAGCCTGCGCCCTTTCGATGGCGCGGATGCCCCATTCGGCGGCGCGGTCGCCGTTGGTGTGGATCATCGCCTGCAGTCCGGCGGCATGCACCTTGCCCACCCAGAGTTCGGTGTCGGCATAGGTCATGTTCGCCACGCCGTTCTTGCCGGTCTTGTAGTAGTAGGGCCACTCGATGTTGGCGGTGTAGCCCTGGATGGAGCCGTCGGTGATGAACTTGATGGCGCCGATCGCCAGCATGTCGTTGTTCGACTGCATCAGCGTCTTCACGTAGTCGAAGCCGCCGCGGTCCTGCACCAGCTTCGACTGGATCAGGTCGATCGACGGATACAGCGTCGTGCGCACCGGATACTCTGGATCGGCCGCAGCGGTCTGGTAAGCCTTGTAGGCGCCGGGGATCGTGCCGAAGGACGCATCGGCGATGGTGGTGACGCCCACCTGGTGCGCCAGCTTGGCGGCGGCCCACGTGGCCTTCAGCATCACGGCATCGTCCACCTTGGGCAGCGAGGGCAGTAGCCGCGCGACTGCAGTCATTTCCTCGAACTCGCCGGTGGCCTTGCCGTTCTTCACGATCACGCCTGGCGTATTGTCGGCGGCGGTGATCTTGCCCTTGTCCATTGCGATCGAATTCACGTACCAGATGTGCATGCTGGCGTTTTCGATCAGCGTCGGATGCTTGCCGGTGATGGGATCGAGGTCCGTCACGGTCAGCGGCTGGTTGTCGTAGAACTCCGGGTTGTAGCCCCAGGCGATCAGCCAGTTGTCGTTGTCGCCCATCGCCTTGGCGGCTGCGGCAAGCTTGTCGAGCACGGCCTGGCGCGTGAGCATGCCTTTTTCGAAGCGGCCATCCGGCGTGTAGGTGTCGAAGCGCCCGATGTAGACGCCCTGCCACAGCAACCCGGTGATGTGCGGGTGCATGTGGGCCTCGATAAAGCCGGGCAGGATGATGTTGTTGGCGAACTGCGTGTTCACTTCCGTCGGGGTGGTGCCGGCCCAGCCCTTGACCTCCGCCAGCGTGCCGACCGACAGGATGCGTCCATTCTGGACGCCCACTGCCGTGCCTTCCGGCTGCATCGGGTCCATCGTGACGATCTTGCGCGCGGTGAAGATCGTGATCTTGTCGTTGGTGCGGGCGGCGGGCATCGCCGACGGCGCGGGCGCTGGCGCGGCTGCCGGGGTGGCCGGTGCGGCGGGCGTGGCCGGCAGTGTCGTGTCCAGGCCTTCGGCGACGGTGGCGGAGTTGCCATGGGCATGCGCCCCTCCGGCAACGCCCAGAAACAGGCACAGCAGCAGCATCGTTCTCGACATCGGGATGTCCTTCTGTTGGTGTTATGGAATGTGTAAACCGGTGGCGCGCTGCAGTGAAACCGTCGCGATGGACTGGGAGCAGGTCTTGGGTGCCGGGTGAATGGACACGCGCGCGAACCGCTGCACGCACGAATCGTGCCGCTTTCCCCTAGGTCCCGTGGCCACCGGACGGATCGAACAGGTACCATCCGCGCTGGCTCTGCGGGCGTCCCTGACTCTTGGCATCAATACCCCTGTTGCGTGTGTTCGCATTGTGGTTCGTGCTTGTCCAGGCGGCGCTTGCGGCCGAGCCGCGCAACGTCCTCGTCCTGTATTCGAACAACCGGCTGGTCCCGGGCAACGTGGCCGTCGATCGCGGGCTGCGCGCGGCGCTGGCCAGCACGGCCGACCGGCCGGTGCAGTTCTTCTCCGAATTTCTCGACCGGCCGGAATTCAGCGGGGCGGCGTATGAGGAGACGATGACGTCCTACCTGCGCGACAAGTACGCGGCGCGCCCGCCGGACGCGATCGTGGCGGTGAACGATGATGCCGTCGAATTTCTCGCGCGCAATCGCGATCGGCTCTTCCGCAGCGTCCCGATCGTCCACGCGTCGGTATCGCAGTCGTTCCTGCGCGGACTGCCTCCGCTGCCGGGCGACATCGTCGGCGTGCCGATGGAGTACGACTTCGCCGGCACGCTGGCGCTGGCGTTGCGCCTTCACCCCGGTGTCACGCGTATCGTGGTGGTCACCGGCGCCTCGACGCGCGACCAGGGTTGGGAGGCGCGGCTGCGGCGCGAGGTCCCGCCGCTTGCGGGCAACCGGCAGGTCGAGTTTCTCGCGGAGGCCTCCACGGCGGACGTGTTGCACCGGCTGGGCGAACTCGGCGACGATGCGGTCGTGTTCACGCCAGGCTACTTCCAGGATCGCGATGGCCGCATCTTCAATCCGCGCGATGCCGCGGGAATGATGGCGGTGGCATCGAAGGCGCCGGTCTACGGTCCCTTCGACACGTTCCTCGGCACGGGTGTCGTGGGCGGCATGATGCCGAGCTTCGAGGCGATGGGACGGCAGGCGGGCACCATCGTGGACCGGCTCTTCCGGGGCGACGCGCCCGCGTCGCTGCAGTTGCCGGCCATCATGCCGACGGCGCTGCAGGTGGATTGGCGGCAGGTGCGCCGCTGGCGCATCGACAATGATGCCATCCCCGCCGATGCGATCGTGCATTTCCGCGAACCGACGTTCTGGGAGGAATACCGGCACCTGGCGATCCTGGCGGCGGCGATCTTCCTGCTCCAGGCGATGCTCATTGCGTCGTTGTTGCTCGAGCGCCGCCGCCGGCGTTCGGCGGAACAGGCCGTGCAGGCGCAACGCACGGCGTTGGCCCATGCATCGCGGCTGGCCGTGGCAGGCGAACTCACCGCGTCGATCGCGCATGAGATCAACCAGCCGCTGGGCGCCATCCAGACCAGCGCCGATGCAGCCGACATGATCCTGCAGGCCGGCGGCGACCGGCGCGAAGACCTGCTGCGGATTGTCACGCGCATCCGCCGCGACAACCTGCGCGCCAGCGACGTGATTCGCCGGCTGCGCGCACTGCTGGCGAAGCACGAGCCCGAGCGCGTGCCGTTCGATCTCAACGATGCGGTAGGCGAAGTGGGCACGCTGCTGCACGCGGAAGCCGCGCGCCGGCGCATCACGCTCGACATCGTGAGCGCGACGGCGCCGACGTGGGTGGCCGGCGACCGCACGCAGGTCCAGCAGGTGCTGCTCAACCTGGCGCTGAATGCGATGGATGCCGTGGCCGACCTGCCGGAGGACCGGCGGACGATCCGCGTGGTCGTGGTGCGCGACGTCGGGGATGCGGTCATCACGGTGCGCGACCGGGGCCATGGCATTGCGCCCGACGATCTCCCACGGCTCTTCGACTCGTTCTTCAGCACGAAGAAGCACGGCATGGGTCTTGGACTGTCGATCGCGCGCACCATTGTCGAGGCGCACGGCGGCACGATTCGCGCGAGTCACAACGCGGAGGGCGGCGCTGAGTTCCAGGTGCGATTGCCCGCCGTCGATCCGCAGGCAGTACCTGCGGTGAGCGCATGAACGCGCCGCCACTGATCCATGTCGTCGACGATGACGATTCATTGCGCACCGCGCTGCTCGACTTGCTGGGCGCGGCCGGCTATGAGGCGCGAGGCTATGCCTCCACGGGCGCCTTCCTGCTCGACCCCCCCCCAGATCGCGCGGGTTGCGTGCTGCTCGACGTCCGGATGCCCGGTCCGTCGGGACTCGACCTGCAGGGCGCGCTGCAGCGCCTTGCCATCACGCTGCCGGTGATCTTCCTGACCGGTCATGCCGATGTGGCCAGCAGCGTGCGCGCCATGAAGGCTGGGGCGGTGGACTTTCTCGAGAAGCCGGTGGCGCGCGACGATCTCCTCGATGCCATCCGGCGCGCGCTTGCCCGCGACGCCTCGGAACGTGCGCAACGCGACGCCACGCGCGAGCAGGACGCACGGCTGGCGATTTTGACGCCTCGCGAGCGCGCGGTCTTCGATGGCATCGTCGCGGGCCGGCTCAACAAGCAGATCGCCGAGGACCTCGGCGTCAGCCTGCGCACCGTCAAGGCCTATCGCGCGCAGTTGATGGAGAAGCTGGGCGTCGCCACGGCAGCGGAGCTGGGCCGTCTCGCCGGCGAGCGCCACCGGCCCTGACCTTTGGTGCAGCGGCGTTGCACCACGGGCCACTTACACGGCCCGCGCAACTCGCGCAGGATCGGCCCATGGAAACGGGGTATGCCGGCAGGGTCCTGGTCGCCGAGGACGACGACAGCATGCGCGAGGCTATCGCGACACTGCTGGATGCTGCAGGCATCGAATGCACCGGCTACGCGTCTGCGGAAGCGTTGCTGGCGGGTGGCGCAGTGGATGCAGCACGGTGCGTGATCAGCGACATCCGGTTGCCGGTGATGTCGGGTCTCGAGTTGCTCGCGCTGCTGCGTTCGCGGGTCGTGGCGCCCCCCGTGATCATGATCACGGGTCACGACGCGCCCAACCTGCGCCGGGATGCGCAGCGGCTTGGTGCTTCGGCCTACCTGGCCAAGCCCTTCGAGGGCGATGCGTTGCTTGCGGCGATCGAAATGGCGGCTGGTGGCGCGCCATCCAAGTAGAATCGGCGCAGCAGAAATGAATCGATTCGCAAATGAGTACACGGAGACCTCAAATGAAACGTGAAAAATCGGCCGCGGGCGTCATGGCATGGGCATCGATGGTGATGATCGCTGCGTTGATGGCGCTACCGGCTTCCGCGCAAACGGTCACCGGCGTGCTGGGGCAGCCCGGCGCCACCACCACGATCCCGGGCAACCAGATCCCGGCACCTGAGCCGAAGTTCGGCGGCGTCATCCGGGAAAATGCAGCCGATTCGAAGCCGTGGTGGCCGCCCACGATCGTGCCGCCCAAGGGCGCGCCCAACATCCTGCTGATCATGACCGATGACCAGGGTTATGGCGTCAGCGGTACCTTCGGTGGCGTCATCCCCACGCCGGGGCTCGACCGCATCGCCAAGTCCGGGTTGCGGTACACGCAGTTCCATTCGACGTCGCTGTGCTCGCCCACGCGCGCAGCATTGATCACCGGCCGCAATCACCATTCGGGTGGTTTCGGCGTCATCACCGAGCTGTCGACGGGCTTTCCCGGCTACGACTCGATCATCGGCCAGGACAATGCGACGATCGGCCGCGTGCTGAAGGACAACGGCTATTCGACCGCATGGATCGGCAAGAACCACAACACGCCTGCCTACCAGTACACGGCCGCCGGTCCGTTCGACCAATGGCCTTCCGGCATGGGCTTCGATTATTTCTACGGCTTCATGGGTGGCGAAACGGATCAATGGACGCCCTACCTGTTCCAGAACAACCGCCAGATCTTCCCGTGGATCGGCAAGCCGGGCTACAACCTCACCACCGACATGGCGGACGAGGCGATCAACTACATGCAGTCGCTGAAGGCGGCCGCACCGGATTCGCCGTGGTTCGTGTATTACGTGCCGGGCGGCAGCCACTCGCCGCACCAGCCGAAGAAGGAATGGAGCGACAAGTTCAAGGGCAAGTTCGACATGGGCTGGAATGCGTTGCGCGACGAAATCTTCGCCAACCAGAAGAGGCTCGGCGTCATTCCTGCCAATGCCAAGCTCACCGACTGGCCGGACAGCCTGCCCAAATGGGACACGCTGTCGGCGGACCAGAAGAAGCTCTTCGCGCGGCAGGCCGAGGTGTATGCCGGCTACACGGCGTATACGGACCACGAGATCGGCCGCGTGATCCAGCAGGTCGAGGACATGGGCCAGCTCGACAACACGCTCATCATCTACATCGACGGCGACAACGGCACCAGCCCGGAAGGCACGCTGTCCGGCACGCCCAACCAGTACACGTCCTACAACGGCATCCTCGATTTCCCGATCGCGGAGCAGCTCAAGTTCTACGACGCCTGGGGCACGGTCGACAGCTATCCGCACATGGCGGTGGCGTGGTCGTGGGCGTTCGACACGCCCTTCAAGTGGACGAAGCAGGTCGGCTCGCACTTCGGTGGCACGCGCCAGGGCATGGCCATCTCGTGGCCCAACCGCATCAAGGACGCAGGCGGCGTGCGCAACCAGTTCCACCACATCATCGACATCGTGCCCACCATCCTCGAAGCCACGGGCGTCAAGGCGCCCCAGGTGGTGGATGGCATCAAGCAGAAGCCGATGGAAGGCGTGAGCATGCTCTACACCTTCGACAAGGCGAGCACGAATGTCGCATCGAAGCGCAAGACGCAGTACTTCGAGATGATCGCCAAC
>JANNNM010000175.1:0-2662 GCA_031398535.1 Betaproteobacteria bacterium
CCGCCGGGTCCACCGCGGCGCGGTCTGGCGATCGGCGGCGTTGGACTGCTGCTGGCCCTCGCGTTGCTCGTGTGGTTCGCCAGCGGCTTCTACATCGTCGACGAAGGTCGCCGCGGTGTGGTCACGCGCTTCGGCAAGTACATGGAAACCACGCAGCCTGGTCCGCGCTGGCATCTGCCCTTCCCCGTTGAAGCGGTTGAGCTCGTCGACTTCTCGCAGGTCAAGACCGTCGAAATCGGTTACCGCAACTCCACGCAGAACAAGAACGCGAAGGAGGCGACGATGCTGACGGAGGACGAGAACATCATCGACATCCAGTTCGCCGTCCAATACAACCTGAACAGCGCCGAAGCCTACGTCTTCAACAACCGCAAGCCGGACGAAATGGTGAAGTTCGTCGCCGAATCCGCCATCCGCGAAGTGGTCGGCAAGGCCAAGATGGACTTCGCGCTGTACGAAGGCCGCGAACAGATCGCGGAGCAGACGCGCGAGCTGATGCAAAAGTCGATGGACCGCTACAAGACCGGCGTATTCGTGCAGAAGGTCACGCTGCAGAGCGTGCAGCCGCCCGACAAGGTCCAGGCCGCGTTCGACGATGCGGTCAAGGCCGCGCAGGATCGCGTGCGCCTCGTCAACGAAGGCCAGGCGTACGCCAACGACGTCGTGCCGCGTGCCCGAGGCATGGCGTCGCGCCTGCTGGAAGAGGCCAACGGCTACAACTCCGAGGTGGTGCAGCGCTCCGAGGGTGACGCGTCACGCTTCAAGTCCATCGTCAGCGAGTATGCCAAGGCACCGGGCGTCACCCGCGACCGTCTCTACCTCGACATGATGCAATCCGTGCTGGGCGCCACGAGCAAGGTGCTGATCGACCAGAAGACCGGCAACAACCTGCTCTACCTGCCGCTCGACAAGCTGGTCCAGCAGAGCGCGGCCGCGGTTGCCGCGATGCCCGAGGTCTCCGCTTCCACGCCGCGCCTCGTGCCGGCGCCGGAGGCCGCCCCGGCCCCTGACTCCCGCGCGCGCGAAGGCATGCGCAGCCGCGAACGCTGACGGGAAAGCCCACGATGAAATTCACCATACCCATCCTCGCCCTGCTGGTCGCCGTGCTGCTGGTGATCTCGCAGTCGATCTACACCGTCGACCAGACCAAGTGGGCGATCAAGTTCCAGCTGGGCGAGATCGTCGAGACCAAGTCCGACCCCGGCCTCTACTTCAAGGTGCCGCTGCTGCAGAACGTCAAGTTCTTCGAGAAGCGCAACCTCACGCTCGAGAACCCCGACGTCGATCGCGTCGTCACTTCGGAAAAGACCCCGCTAGAAGTCGACTTCATCGTGCTGTGGCGCATCAACGACGTGAAGCAGTACTACGTCGCCGTGCAGGGTGACGAAGAGGCCGCGCGGCGCCGGTTGTCGCAGACCGTGCGTTCGAATCTTGCCGAGGAATTCAACAAGATGACGATGCATGACGCCATCTCCACCGGCCGCGAGCGGATCATGAGCGAGACCCGGATCAAAGCCGCGCAGGACGCCAAGAACATCGGCGTCGAAGTGGTTGACGTCCGGTTGCGCCGCCTGGCCCTGCCCGGCGATGTCACCGGCCCGGTCTACGCGCGGATGGAATCCGAACGCCGCCGCGTGGCCAACGAACTGCGTTCGCTCGGTGGCGCCGAATCCGAGCGCATCCGCGCCGACGCCGATCGCCAACGCCAGGTCATCCTCGCCGATGCGTATCGCCAGGCGCAGAAGATCAAGGGCGAGGGCGACGCGAAGGCCTCGGCCGTGTACGCCTCCGCCTATGGCCAGAACCCCGAGTTCTACTCGTTCTATCGCAGCCTCGAGGCCTACAAGTCCACGTTTCGCGGGCGCAGCGACATGATGGTGCTCGACCCCAGCTCCGAGTTCTTCCGCTACTTCAAGCAGTCCAGTGCGGCAGGGCGCGGCGCAGCCGCGTCGGGCAAGTAACTGCGCCTCCACCCGCGTGATCCGTGGAGGCGCTGTGGATTGCGTTAGCGTTGCTGCTGGTCGTCGAGGGCATCCTGCCGCTGGTGGCGCCCCGTGTATGGCGTGACACCTTTCGCCGCCTCGTCGACCTTTCCGACGGCCAGCTCCGCTTCATCGGGCTGACGTCGATCGTCATCGGCGGCACGGCCCTGGCCTTCTACTATGCGTAAGTGGATCCTCCCTGAAGCCATCGAGGACGTGCTGCCTCCCGAGGCCGCACGCGTCGAGTCGTTGCGCCGCCGACTGCTCGACCACGTGCGCGCGCGCGGCTACCGGCTGGTGCAGCCGCCGCTGGTCGAGTACCTCGACTCGCTGTTGACGGGCACCGGCCGCGACCTCGATCTCCTGACCTTCAAGACCGTCGATCCGCTGTCGGGACGGCTGCTCGGCGTGCGCGCCGACACCACGCCGCAGGTAGCGCGCATCGACGCGCATGTGCTGAACGAAACCGGCATCACGCGCCTCTGCTACGCCGGCAGCGTCGTGCGCACGGCGGTCACCAGCCCCGGCGACACCCGCGAAGCATTGCAGCTTGGCGCCGAGCTCTATGGCCATGCCGGCATCGCCGCCGACATCGAGGTGATGCAACTGCTGCTGTCGGTGCTCGACGCCTCGGGCATCGGGGCGCTGCACCTCGACCTGGGCCACGTCGGCGTCTACGG
>JANNNM010000243.1:0-17740 GCA_031398535.1 Betaproteobacteria bacterium
GACCAGGTGGTCGTCCTGGAACCGTTTGAGCACGCGACTGACCGTTTCCGGGGCGAGGCGCAGGTAGTTGCCGATGTCGGTGCGCGCCATCGTCAGCTGAAACCGGCGCGGCGAGAAGCCGCGCGACGCCAGCCGCTGCGAAAGGCCGAGCAGGAAGGCGGCCATCCGTTGATCCGCCGACCAGTCGCCGGCCAGCCGCGTCGCCGCCCGATGTCGCGGCTCAAGAGGCGGAACAGGTGGTTCTGCAGCCCGGGCAGCCGGCTGGCCAGCACGGCCATCCGGTTGAACGAGAACCGGCATAGCCACACCGTGTCGAGCGCGACGGCATTGCATGGATAGTGCTCGCCGTCGATGGCATCGAGTCCGATCACTTCACCCGGCAGGTAAAAGCCGACGACGCGTTCGCGGCCATCGCGTTCGATCACATAAGTCTTGATCGCCCCGGCGCGGACGGCGGCGATGGCCTCGAAGCGGTCGCCCTTGCGGAACACGTGCTCGCCCGCATGAACCGGGCCGACGTGCTCGACCAGCACGTGCAGGTCCAGCAGTTCGCGCTTGTCCATGCCGTGCGCGAGACACGCCTGCGAGAACGCGCAGGTCGAGCAGAAGTGGAGCGAATCGCCGTCGTCGGCGACGGTGCGCGCGTCCGCCAGCGGAAAGACCGGCCGGCTCATGGCCGCCCTGCCGGCGGGCCTAGATGGTGCGCGAGAATTTCAACGGCACGACGGGATTGTCGAAGTAGCGATCGAAGCACATCGCGATGTTACGCAACAACAGCCGGCCCTGCGAGCTGGCGCGAATGCAGTCCCCGTCGATGCAGACCAGTCCGTCATCGAGCAACGGCTGCAGCCGGACGAGCGCGTCCCGGAAATACGTGCCGAAGTCGATGCCGTAGCGTCGCTCAAGCGCCGACACGGGAACCTCGGCCTGACACATCAGGTGCTGGATCAGGTCGGCACGCAACTGGTCGTCCTCGCTCATCCGCATGCCGCGAAAGACCGGCAGCCGGCCTTCGTCGATGGCCGCCTGCCACGTCGGCAGGTCACGCGGGTTCTGGCTGAACGTCGCGCCGATGTGACTGATCGCGCTGACGCCCACGCCGATGAGATCGCTTTCGGCATGCGTCGTGTAACCCATGAAATTGCGGTGCAGGGTGCCGCTTGCCTGCGCCAACGCGAGATCGTCATCCGGCAGCGCGAAGTGATCCATGCCGACGTACACGTAACCTGCGACCGAGAGCCTGTCGATCGCCACCTGCAGCAGTGCAATCTTGCAATCGGGCGTGGGCAGCAGCGCGGGATCGATGCGATGCTGCGGCTTGAAGAGTTCGGGCATGTGCGCATAGCTGTAGATCGCCAGCCGGTCGGGGCGCGCGGCAATCACCGTGTCGAGCGTCTTCGCGAATCCCTGCCGGGTCTGCATCGGCAGGCCGTAGATCAGATCCACATTGACGGAACGAAACCGGTAACGGCGGCACGCCTCGATGATCGCCAGCGTCTCCTCCACCGTCTGCACCCGGTTCACCGCGGCCTGGACGGCGGGGTCGAAGTCCTGCACGCCAAGACTTGCGCGGTTGAATCCGATCGTCGCGTATTCGGCGACATCGCTGGGCGACATCGTGCGCGGATCGAGCTCGATCGACAGTTCCCGATCGCAGCGGTTGGCGAAGTGGAAGTGATGGCGCAGTGTATCGACCACCTCGCGCAACTGCGCGGGGGACAGGAAGTTGGGGGTGCCGCCGCCAAAGTGAATCTGGACGACTTCGCGATCACGGTCGAACATGGCCGCCGTCATGGCGATCTCGCGATAGAGCCGTGCGAGGTAAGTCGCCGCCTGCGCCTTGTCGCGGGTGATGATGCGGTTGCAACCGCAATAGAAGCAGGGACTGACGCAGTACGGGATGTGCACGTAGACCGACAAGAGCCGCGGGATCGGGTCGCCATTGCTTTCGGCAACGGCGTCGCGGAGCGCCTGTTCGTCGAAGTCCGGCGAAAAATGAGGCGCTGTCGGATACGACGTGTAGCGCGGACCCGGCCGGTCGTAGCGGCGCAACAGACTGGCGTCCAGGGCGGGTTTGGTACGCATCGGCGGAAGCCTGACGCGTCCCCGGCCTTGCTGCCATGATGTAGATCAACCAGACTTGACAATGCGCGCTGCAGCAGCAGCCCGCACCTGCAGCGTTGCGCTTGGCCCAGCGCCAACGAGAACGGCCTGCATCGCTGCAGGCCGTTGTTTTATTGGTTGCGGGGACAGGATTTGAACCTGTGACCTTCGGGTTATGAGCCCGACGAGCTGCCAGACTGCTCCACCCCGCAGACAAATTATAGCGCAAACGGGAGACACTGGCAATTTGCCCTGCAGGAACGGCGCGGGCGGGACTATCTTCCCTTGAAAACCGGCGTCCGCTTTTCGATGAAGGCGCGCGCTGCTTCGCGATGATCCTCGGTCAGGCGGCACCGGATCTGGCCCTCGGCTTCGAGATCGAGCAGCGCCGGCAATCCGTTGCCTTCGGCGAGGTTCAGGTTGCGCTTCATCTGCGCCAGCGCAAGGCGGGGACCGCTGGCGAAGGTCGCGGCCAACGCATGCGTGGCGGTGATCAGCTGCGCCTCCTCGACCACGCGATTCACGAGGCCGATGCGCAGTGCCTCTGCCGCGTCGACCCTGGCTGCGGTGAAATAGAGTTCGCGTGCCTTCGCGGTCCCCACCAGTTGCGGCAGGAAGTAGCTGCCGCCATAGTCGCCGGCGTAGCCGACCTTGGCGAACGCGGTCGTGAACGATGCGGCAGGACCGGCAATGCGCAGGTCGCAGGCAAGGGCGAGGCACATGCCCGCCCCTGCTGCCGGTCCCTGCACGCGCGCCAGCGTAGGTTGGGGCATCGCATGCAGCAGCCGCACGATCTCCATCCGGCGCCGCAGCGTGCGTACGGCGGCTTGCGGCGTTTCCGCGGCGTCGCGGTGCGCCATCTCACTGATGTCGCCGCCGGCGCTGAAGGCTCGTCCGGCGCCGGCGAGAATGACGGCGCCGACGGTGGCATCGGCGGCAATGCGTTCGAGCATCACCAACAGTCGCTCGAACATGTCGCCGGAAATCGCGTTCAGCCGCCCGGGACGATTGAGCGTGATGGTCGTCACGCCATCGTCGCAGGATTCGAGCAGGTGATCGTCAGTCATGAAGCATCGGCGTGATCAGGCGACACCGGATGCGCACAGCCGCGCCACCGTCGCCGCATCGAGTCCCAGCACCTCTTCGAGGATCTCGCGGGTGTGCGCGGCCTTGTGCGGCGCGGCGCGGCGCGTCGGACCGGCGTGACCCGAGATCTTGAACGGCGTACCGACGAAACGCGGCGTGGTGCCTTCGGCGGTATCCACCTCGACCACCATGTCGTTGGCCAGCACCTGCGGATGGCCGATGATCTGGTCGACCGAATTCACCGGCGACGTCGGCACGCCCTGCGCATCGAGCGCGGCGACCCACTCGGCCACGGTCCTGCCTGCGAAGATCGGGGTGACCACCGCATTGATGCCGTCACGATTCTCGACTCGCAACGCGTTGCTGGCAAAGCGCGGGTCGGCCAGCAGTTGCGGGCATCCCAGCACTTCGCAGAAGCTGCGGAACGCGCGGTCGTTGGTGGCGCCCGCCACCAGATAGCCATCGGCGCATGCGAAGGCCTGGTACGGTGACAGGTTGCCAGCTGCGGACCCGAGCTTCGGGGACAGCATGCCGGCCTGCATCCAGTTCGAGCCGTGATGACCGAGGAGCCCCACGGCCGTTTCCAGCAGCGACACCTGCACCCAGCGTCCTTCACCGGTAACCTGCCGCGCCAACAGTCCCGTGACGACCCCGCCATACGCCAGCATGCCTGTGGCCATGTCGATGAACGACACGCCGATCCGTACCGGACCGCTGTCCTGGTAGCCCGTCATGCCCATGGCGCCGGAAAAAGCCTGCATCATCAGGTCGTAGCCTTGCTTGTTGCGCAGCGGCCCCCGCTCGCCGTAGCCCGTCAGCGAACAGAACACGAGGCGCGGATTGATCGCGCGCATCCGATCGTAGTCGATGCCAAGACGCGTCGCGGTCTCCGGCAGGAAGTTGTGGATCAGGACGTCGCCCCACTCCACCAGCCGGCGCAGCATTTCGGGTGCCGCGGCCGACTTCAAGTCGAGCGTCATGCCGAGCTTGCCGCGGTTGACGCTGCCGAAATTGCTGCTGACATCGTTGCCTTCAAACAGCGGCGGCCAGCGTCGACTCTCGTCCCCATCCGGGCTTTCGACCTTGATCACCTGCGCGCCCATGTCGGCCAGCAGCTGCGCACAATAGGGGCCGGCCAGTACGCGGCTCAAGTCCACCACTCGAACGCCCGCCAGTGGCGCGCCCGCACCGGTCACGGGCCGATCATTGGATCGGGTTGGTTGCTCCGCACTCACTGCACAATCCTCCAACCGGCGCCGTCGCCGGAATTATCACAATTTCTCACAATTTAACATATTTGAATTGTGCAACGCCTGCGAGGACGCCGGAGAAACAGGCCCACACGTCAATTTGTTTTTTATCCCACAGTAAGGGATAATTTTATATTGTTGCAAGACGAACAGGTCCCGCCTGCATCGCGAACCCACGCCGGAATCTTCCCGACATGCGCAATCCCATGCAACTGCAAGGCCACCACATCATCGTTACCGGCGGGGCGCAGGGCATCGGCCGCGCGATCGCGGAACTTGCACTGGAACTCGGCGCCAATGTCACGTTGCTTGATGCGAATGCGGAGACGCTGCGCACGACCACGGCCACGTACGACCCCGATCGCGTACTCGGTCTCGCGGGCAGCGTGGCCGACGCGCGGTTTGTCGATGATGCGGTCGCGCAGGCGCTGGCCCGCTTCGGGCGCCTGGATGGCCTCGTGAACAATGCCGGCATCACGCGGCCCGCGATGATCCACAAGATGACGGCGCAGCAATGGCAGGACGTGCTCGACGTGAACCTCTCGGGCGCTTTCCATTGTCTGCAGGCCGTCGGCCGCACGCTGATCGAGCGCGCCAAGGCGGGCCAGCCCATTGCCGCATCGATCGTCAACATTTCCGCCGATGCCGGGCGCAAGGGGACAGTCGGACAGATCAACTACGGCGCGGCCAAGGCCGGCATGCTGAGCCTGACGATGAGCGCCGCACTGGAGTGGGCACGCTATTCAATCCGCGTCAACACGCTGTGCTTCGGTGTCGTCGAGACGCCGATGACCGAGACGATCCGAGGCGAGAAATTCCGTGACACCTATCTCGCGAAGATTCCGTTGGGCCGATGGGCGACCCCGCAGGAAGTTGCGCAACCGGTCTGCTTCCTGCTGTCCGACGCGGCCTCCTACATCACAGGCCAGAACCTGTCGGTGAACGGCGGCGCGTTCATGACGGCGTAACGCGACATGGACCTGCGCTTCACGGACACCGAGGTTGCCTTCCGCGAGGAGGTGCGGGCATTCATCCGGACCACGCTGCCTGCGGAGTTGCGCGCCAAAGTGCGCGCCGGACACCGGATCACGCGCGATGAGACGGTCGCCTGGCAGAAGCTGCTGCATCGCGCGGGTTATGCCGTATCCCACTGGCCCGTCGAGCATGGCGGCCGCGACTGGTCGCCCATCCAGCGCTACATCCTGCGCGAGGAGATGGACGGCGCGCCGGCGCCGCCGCTGGTCGGCCTCGGCATCAACCTCGTGGCGCCGATCATCATCGCCTTCGGCAACGACGCGCAGAAGGCGCGCTTCCTGCCGCCGATCGCCAGTAGCGACGAATGGTGGGCACAAGGGTTCTCCGAGCCGGGAGCAGGCTCCGACCTCGCGTCACTGCGGACGTCCGCGCGACGCGAGGGCGACCACTACATCGTGAATGGCGAGAAGACTTGGACAACGTATGCGCAATATGCCGACTGGATCTTCTGCCTCGTGCGTACCGATGCCACGGTCGCCAAGCAGCGCGGCATCTCGTTCCTGCTGGTCGACATGCGCAGTCCCGGGGTCACGTTGCGGCCCTTGATCACCATCGACGACGCGCCCCCCGGCAAGCATGAGGTCAACCAGATCTTCTTCGATAACGTGCGGGTACCCGTGGCCAACCTGGTCGGGCAGGAGAATCGCGGCTGGGACTATGCCAAGTACCTGCTCAGTAACGAACGTACCGGATCAGCGCGCGTCGGCATCTCGAAGGAGCGGCTGCGCAACCTGAAGCGGCTGGCCGCCGTGGACGGTGACCGGCCGCTGCTGGCCGATGCCGGTTTTCGCGCGCGGCTGGTGGCGCTTGAAGTCGAGTTGCAGGCGCATGAGATGACGACGCTGAGGGTTCTTGCGGACGAGCACCTTCGTGGTGGCACCACGCCGAACCCGCTGTCGTCGATGCTGAAGATGCGGGGAACGCAGATCCAGCAGGCGGTGTCGGAGCTCTATCTCGAATTCGCCGGTCCCGACGGGCTGCGGGTTCCCGATGACGATGCATCCACCGGACCCGGCGCCGACCTTGATCCGCTGCAGATGATGGCCACCAACTACTTCAACTGGCGCAAGCTGTCCATCTTCGGCGGCTCCAACGAGATCCAGCACAACATCCTGTCCCGTTCGGTCCTGGGGCTCTGACATGGACTTTGAACTGAGCACCGAGCAGCAGATGGTCCACGACAACGTGCGGCGGCTTTATGCCGACCACTATGCGCTGACGGATCGCGCCAAGCACCGCGCATCCGCTGCAGGCTATAGCGCCGCCGTCTGGTCGCACCTGGCCGACATGGGCATTCTCGGACTTGCCTGCGACGGCAGCGCCGCGCACCACGAGGACCTGGTGCACCTCGCACTGACAATGGAAGCCAGCGGACGCATGGTTGGACTTGAACCGCTGATCGCAACCCTCGTGCATGGGGCGGCATTGTTGCGTCTGACGGGAGACAAGGCCCAGCGCGAGCGGTGGCTGCCGGCCCTTGCCGCCGGCCACCTGCAACTGGCCGTCGCGGATGCCGAGCCGCAGGCGCGATACGACTTGGCGGATGTCCGCACGGCAGCGCGGCGCGAAGGCACTGCGTGGCGCCTTGACGGACGCAAATCCGGTGTGGCCAACGGCGGCCACGCGGACCTGCTGCTGGTCGTCGCGCGCATCGATGGCGCGCAGCGCGATGGCGATGGCCTCGGCCTCTTCGTCGTGGCGCGCGATGCGTCGGGCCTGCAGGTGAATGCACACAACCGCTATGACGGCCAGCGCGCTGCCGATCTGACGCTGCACGAGGTTCGCGTCGATGACGATCATGTCCTCGGCGTTCCGGGCAACGCGCTGCCCATGCTGGAGCGTGCCACCGGACTGGCGATCGTTGCGCAGGCCGCCGAAGCTGTTGGCTGCATGGACGCGCTGCTGGATTTGACGGTCACCTACCTCAAGACGCGCGAGCAATTCGGTCAGCCGATCGGCCGCTTCCAGGCACTGCAGCACCGCGCAGTCGACATGCTCACGGCGGCCGAGCAGGCGCGCAGCATGTCCTTGTTCGGCCTGATGATGGCGAGCGAAGCCGATCCGCTGACGCGTGCGCGGGCACTGGCCGCCATGAAGATCCAGGTCGCCCGGTCGGCGCGCGTGGTGGGCCAGGGCGCGATCCAGCTGCACGGCGGCATGGGCATGGCGATGGAGTATCCGGCGGGCCACTATTTCAAGCGCCTGACCGCCATCGAAACGGATTTCGGCGATGCCGACCATCACCTGCGGCGACTGGGCGACCTGGGCGGCATCTTTCCCGCCGCGGCCTGATCCTCGCATCCCGACCTCGCCCATTCCCATGCTGATACTCGACACCATTGCTGATCTCGCCGCCTATGCAGGCCGTGAAGTTGGTATCAGCGACTGGGTTACGGTTGACCAGGCGATGATCGACGCATTTGCGGACGTCACTGGCGATCACCAGTGGATTCACGTCGATGTGGAACGGGCGCGGCGCGAGCTGCCCGGGGGCAGCACGATTGCCCACGGCTTCCTCACGCTGTCGCTGCTGGCGGGACTGCAGCAATCGCTCTACCGGATCGAGCATCGGTCACGCGGTGTCGGCTATGGCCTCGATCGCGTACGCTTCCTGACTCCGGTCCCTGCCGGTGCGCGCGTCCGCCTGCGACTCGCACTCGACCGGACGGAGCCGATCGCCGGGGGTATGCGCTTCCACTTCGACGCCACCGTCGAGATCGAGGGCCAGTCGAAGCCTGCGCTCATCGCGCAGACGATCTCCCAGCAATACGATTGATGGGCGCGGCGTCAGCCGCGCGTGACCACCACGGCGTCGAGTGCCACTACACCGCGACCCGCGGCACGAACCACCAGCGGATTGATGTCCACGCTGGCGAGCCACGCTGCGTTGGCGGCCGCGAAGCGCGACAACGCAACCAGCACGTCGGCAAGCGCCGCAACATCCGCTGGCGGCCTGCCGCGCAGCCCGCGCAGGATCGCCCCACCCTGCACTTCGTCGATCATGGCAGCAGCGATGGCGTGATCGAACGGCGCCATCCGCAGCGTTGTCGACGCCAGCGTCTCGACGAAGATGCCGCCGAGGCCCAGCATCACGACCGGGCCGAAGACGTCGTCGTGATCGCAGCCCACGATCATCTCGACGCCATCGTCCGCCATCGGCGCGATCAGGATGCCTTCGACACGCGCGTCCGGCGCCACGGTCAGCGCGGCCTTGTGCAGTTGCACGAACGCTTCCATCGCCTCGTCCGGATTGCGGATGCCGAGCAGCACCCCCCCGATATCCGACTTGTGGACGATGTCCGGCGACAGGATCTTCATCGCGACGGGAAAACCGAGTTCATCGGCCATGTCCGCCGCCTCGGCTGCCGAACGGGCAATGCGCTCGTCCAGCAACGGGATGCCGGCCTGCGCCAGCACCTGCTTGGAGCGCGCCTCGTCGAGCGTCGTTCCCCCTGCGGCCGGCGCGGCCAGGGAAGGCGGCAATGCCACGGTCGCGGGCATCTGTCGGGCAAATTGCTGCGCGAAGCGTGCCAACGCTGCCACGGCGCCGACCGCGCGTTCCGGATTCTCGAAGACCAGGTAGCCCAGCGCCTCGAAGCGCTTGCGCGTCGCGACATCGGCGATCATCGACAGGACCAGCAGGTGCTGGTCGAACCGTTGCGCCACGGCCTCGAAGCTTGGTGCCAGCTTGTCGATCAAGTGCGGGATGACGCCAGCGCTGCCGATGTAGCACACCGCCGCGGGAAAGCCGCCATCGTCGATCAGCGCCTCGAACATCGGCAGCACCGCCGACGGATCGTTGATGAACTGGCCGGTAACATCGAGCGGATTGCGCGGGCTGGCAAAGGGCACCAGCGCCTTCAACCGGGCTTGCGTTGCGGCAGGCAACGCCGGCACCGTCAGACCATGCGCGGATGCCGCATCCGCCATCACGATGCCGAAGCCGCCTGACGTGGTGATGAGGCCGACATCGGAGGACGCCGGAAACTTGCCGGCCGTGCAGGCATACGCAATGTCGAAGAGTTCATCGACATCGTCGGCGCGGTGCACGGCATGGTCGCGCAACATGGCGTCGAATACGGCATCGGAGCCGGCAAGCGCGGCCGTGTGCGTCAACGCCGCGGCACGCCCCACGTCCGAGCGCCCGAGCTTCATCATCACGACCGGGATGCGATTGCGTTGCGCCAATGCCAGCGCACCACGCAGCCGGGCACCATCGGCCACCCCTTCGAGGCAGCCGACGATCACGCGCGTCTCCGGCGCCTGCGCCATCCAGGCCAGCCCATCGGCGAAATCCACATCGGCCTGGTTGCCGGTCGTGGCCCACAGGTCGAGGCCCAGGCCGCGCTCGCGCATCAGCGCGAGGCAGTGGGAGCCGAAGGCACCGCTCTGGCTGATCACGCTGATGGCGCCGATCCGGCCTGGCGCGTTGTCGACGAGGCTGGTGAAGCTCGCCACCAGCCCGCGGCGGAGGTTGAGGAGCCCCATGCAGTTGGGGCCGACGAGGCGTATGCCAGCGTGCTGCGCCGTGGCGCGCATCCGATCCTGGAGGGCGATCCCCTCCTCACCCATCTCCGCAAATCCTGCGCTCAGCACGATCGCGGCCCCGACGCCGGTCGCCGCGCATTGCGCAATGGCGGCCTCGCATAGCGCCGCCGGCAACGCAATGATGGCAAGGTCGACCGGCTGCCCGATCGCGTTCACGTCGGGATAGCAGCGCAGACCCTGGATTTCCGTGCGGGACGGATTGACGGGGTACAGACCACCGGCGAAGCCCAGCGCCAGGCAGCCGGCAATTGGACGCCCACCGATGCGTGCAGGATCGGCCGATGCCCCGATCACCGCGACGCTGCGAGGCTCGAACAGCGGCCGCAGCGACGCGGGATCGAAAGGTTGTGCCGCCACGATCAGGCGGGCTGGTAGCCGATCAGCTTGGCCGCCTCGTCGAGCGAACGCTGGTCGTTGCCGATGGCCTTGACGAGTTCTTCCGGCGGACCACCGAACGTGACTGCCGCCAGTTTCTCCTGGAAGCTGGACTTGACCGCCGGCCGCGACAGGAACTCGTCATAGGCCGCATTGAGGCGGCGGGTCACGTCCTTCGGCGTGCCGCGCGGTACCCACACGCCATTGGTCGATGCCGTGACGAAGTTGGGCACGCCGACCTCGGCCAGCGTGGGCACGTCGGGCACCACGGGCGAACGTTGCGCGGTGCTGACCGCCAACGCCTTGAACTTGCCGTCCCGGATGTACGGCAGAAACACGGCGATGGCGGAGAACGTCATCTGTACTTCGTTACTCAACAGCGCGGTGAGCGCCGGCGCGTTGCCCTTGTACGGAATGTTGACGATGTCGGTGCCGGTGCGGAACTTGAGGAGCTCGGTCCACAACAGGTCGTTCGGGGCCACCGACGCATAGTTGAGCTTGCCCGGGCTCTTCTTCGCCATCGCGAAGAACTCCTGGGCGGTGTTCACGCCGAGTTGCGCCGGCACGATCATCGCCAGCGGCGTCTGGCAAACAAGCGCCACCGGATCGCAATCGTTCAGCACGTTGAACTTGAGGTTCTTGACCTGCGCCGGCGTCCACGCGGAGCCGCCCGCGGCGAGCAGCGTGTAGCCATCGGCGGGTTGTTGCAGGAAGTGCTCGACGCCGATGATGCCGTTGGCGCCGGGCCGGTTGTCGACGACCACCGGCTGCTTCAGCACGCCCTGCAGTTCAGCCGCCGTGAGCCGCGCGATGACATCCGACGACCCGCCAGGCGGAAACGGCACGATCATCCTGATCTGCTTGTTCGGAAAGTCCTGGGCGCGCGCGGATCCGGCCGCCAGCGAAAGGGCGCCACCACCAATCAGCGCCAGTGCTTCTCTGCGTGTCATCGACATCGTCACTCCTCCTCGAACGTTTGGTTGCCAACGGGGGACCGCTTCCTCCGGCCCGGATCGCGCGATTGTTGTTATGCAGCGCTGGCGGGCCTGAGCTCGCGCAGCGGTACTCCCTTGGCCACGGCTTCACGCAACAGTGACGCGGGATGCCAGCGGGCACCATAGCGGCCATGCCACTCTTCGGTCTGGCGCAGGACCTCCGCAGCGCCAACACCATCCGCCCAGAACAGCAGCCCGCCGCGATACCTGGGAAAGCCGAAGCCATGGACCCACGCGACGTCGATGTCGCTGGCCCGGACCACGAGACCTTCCGCGATGATCCGGCACGATTCGTTGACGGCGCTGAACAGCAGGCGATGCAGGATCTCGGTATCGCTGATTGTGCGTCGAGTTCCGCCCGCCGCGGCGCAGACGTCCGCGATGACTTGCGCGACGACTGGATCGTCCTTCGGCGTGCGATCGCCATCGACGTAGCGATACCAGCCGGCGCCGGTCTTCTGTCCCAGTCGTCCCATCTCGACCAGCCGGTCGGCGATCGGCAGCTTGCGATAATGCGGATCGCATTCGGCGCGGCGCTTGCGCCACGCATAGCCGATGTCCAGTCCGGCGAGGTCGCTGACGGCAAAAGGCCCCATCGGATACCCGAACTCCACCATGACGCGATCGACCTGACCGGGCAGCGCGCCTTCCTCGATCAGCAACAGCATTTCGTTGCCGAAGGGGGTGCGGCTGCGGCTGGTGAGAAAGCCTTCGCAGTTGCGCACGACCACGCACGTCTTCCCAAGCCGGCGTCCCAGCGCCATCGTCCCCGCCAGCGTGCCCACAGCGGTATGCTGGCCGCGCACGACTTCGAGGAGCTTCATCACATTGGCCGGACTGAAGAAGTGGGCGCCCGCCACGGCCTGCGGCCGCGACGTGGCACTGGCGATCAGGTCGATGTCGAAAGCGGACGTATTGGTCAGAAGCAAGGCACCGGAGGGCATCACCGCATCAAGTCGTGCGAACACATCCTGCTTGACGGCAAGTTCCTCGAAGACTGCCTCGATCGCGACATCGCAGGTGGCGATGTCCGCGTAGGTGGCCACCCGCGTGACCAGTGCGATGCGGGCCTGTGCCACGGTTTCCGTCAGGCGGCCCCGGGATACGCTGGCGGCATAGTTCTGCCGGATCCGCTGCATGCCGCGGTCAAGCACCGCCGGCGCAAGGTCAAGCAGCTTCACCGGCAGGCCCGCATCGGCACAGGCCATCGCAATGCCCACGCCCATCGTGCCGGCGCCGATGATCGCCACGCTGGTCAGCGGCGGCACCGGGACACCCTTCGGAACATCCGGGAGCTTCGCCGCTTCGCGCTCCGCGAAGAAGGCATAGCGGAGGCCCCGCGCCTCAGCCGACCCTTCGAGCGCATCGAAGAGCTTCCGTTCGAAGTGCAGGCCTTCGTCGAAGTCGAGCGTGGTGCTGGCCTCCACGGCGGCGATGCAAAGCTGAGGTGCCTGCTGGTTGCGTGCCGAACGCGCGGCCTCCTTGCGCTTGACATCGAACATCGCCGGATCGTCGCGGCCAGGTTGCAATGCGCCGCTGCGATCGCGCAATCGCGGCAACGGCCGTACCGTTGCCATGCGTCTTGCGAGCGCGATTGCTTCCGCGCGCAGGTTGCCAGCCGCTGGAACGAGTGCATCGACTATGCCAAGCGCGAAGGCCTCGGGCGCGGGCACATGCCGGCCCGATACGATGAGATCGAGCGCCGCGCCCGGCCCGATCAGCCGCGGCAGCCGCTGCGTCCCGCCGCCACCGGGCAGGATGCCGATCAGCACCTCGGGCAGCCCCACCTTCGCGTCCGCGGTGGCGATGCGGTAGTGGCACGCCAGCGCATATTCAAGTCCTCCCCCGAGAGCGTAGCCATGGATCGCCGCGACGATCGGCTTGGTGGTGACGTCGATCCGGTCACTTGGCCGCTCGCCGATCGGCGGACGCACGATGCCCTTGCCGAACTGGCGGATATCCGCGCCGGCGATGAAGCTGCGGCCGGCGCCGATTAGCACCATCGCAACGATGGCAGGATCGGCCTCCGCGCGCGACAGCGCGTCGACGATGCCATCGCCAACACCCGGCCCAAGCGCATTGACCGGCGGATTGTCGACCACGATGACGCCGACGTCGCCTTCCACTTCAAGGCGTACGACGCTCATCGACAGCTTCCGTGAAGGGTGTTCATGCGGGAGCGAACATCGGGACCTGCGCGCCGTTGGCGGCGGCCTTCAGCACCAGGCGGACCTTCTGGCCGATCCGCAGCGCATCGAGATCGCAGTCGACGATGTTGGTCAGCATCGTCGGACCTTCGGCCAGCGTGACATAGGCGATGGCGTAAGGCACGGGCACGCGGCGCATTACGCTCCACGAGTAGATCACGCCTTTTCCGCTCGCCTCGCGCCATGCGGTACGGTCGGAAAAACAATGCGGACATAGTGCGCGCGGATACCAGTGGACGCGCTGGCAGTCGAGGCACTCGCGGACCAGCAGCTTGCCGGACGCGGTGCCATCCCAGAACGCCTGCGTCTCCGGATTGGGCTCAGGCGCGGGAATGGCGCGCACCTTGTCGTCCGGCGCAGTCATTCGCGCTCCATGATCACGGTTGCGCCGGCGTGCCGGGTGCCGAGGTTGCCGCCGGTGCCGTGCGCCAGTGCGATGTCGCAGTTGGCGACCTGCACGGCCGGGTGCGCCTCGCCACGCAACTGCCGCACGGCCTCGATCAGCTTGGTCATGCCGCCGCGATTGGACGGATGGTTGTTGCAAAGGCCTCCGCCGTCGGTATTGAACGGCAGCCGGCCCACGCCGGCGATGAGGTTGCCGTCGGCGACGAAGCGCCCGCCGTCGCCCTTGGCACAGAAACCGAGGTCCTCGAGCTGGATCAGCACGGTGATCGTGAAGCTGTCGTAGATCGACACGTACTTGACGTCGGCCGGCGTCACCCGTGCCTGCGCAAAGGCGACCGGCCCGGACTGCGCTGCAGCCGAATGCGTGAGGTCGACGTCGCCGCCGCGCAAACCCTTGACCGCTTCGCCGGTGCCGATGACCTTGACCAGCGGCCGCTTGAGGTTCCTGGCAATTTCCGGGCGCGTGACGATCAGCGCGCCCCCGCCATCGCTGATGACGCAGCAATCGAGGCGATGGAGCGGATCGGCGATCATCGGCGAGCGGACCACGTCGTCGACGGTGACGACATCGCGCAGGACCGCACGCGGATTGTGCTGCGCGTGCTGCGACGCGGCCACCTTGATCCACGCCAGCTGCTCGCTGGTGGTGCCGTACTGGTGCATGTGACGCATGGCGCACATGGCGTACATGTTGACGATCGTCGGGCCGAACGGCACCTCCCATTGCCGGTCAGGCTGTGCGGCAGACCCGGGCGGCGTGCTCGTTCCCGTGACCGCACCATCGCTGCGCGGGCGCCCGGCCAGCGTGATCAGCGCGACATTGCACTTGCCGGCGGCGATCGCTTCGGCTGCATGGGCCACGTGGATCAGATACGACGAACCGCCGGTCTCCGTCGAATCAACGTGCCGGACGTCGAGGTTCATGTAGTCGACCATCGACAGCGGACCCAATCCCGGTGCATCGCCGCCGCAGAAATAGCCGTCGACATCCGCCCGCGTCAGGCCGGCGTCGGCCAGCGCGCCCGCCGCAACCTCGGCGTGCAGTTGCGCCACCGATTTGTCGGGCGCATGCCGCGTAGGGTGTTCATACGCCCCCACCACATACGCTGCAGCCGAGTTCGTCATTGCCGGAAGTCCATTGCGCCACGCAGATCATTAATTGTAAAGTCTCATGATATAACATGTTTGAACCATTGACGATGCCCACCGCGACGATCGCATCAGTTGCAGCGCCGCGTTGACACTATTCCCGCAGTCGGGGAATATCCTCAAGCCATGACAGAGGACCTCGTCGAACACTTTCAGGACGGCGTGACCACGCTCACGCTCAACCGGCCCGCGCGGCTCAATGCGTTGTCACCCGGGATGCTGGTGCAGCTCCGCGATGCGTTGCACCGAATCGATGCCGATCGTGCCGTCGGCGCCGTGATCCTCACCGGCGCCGGTCGCGGCTTCTGCGCCGGCGGCGACGTGAAGCGGATGGCCAGTGGCGCGATCGCGCACGATGCGTCCGACGCGGAGTCGGTGCTGCGCGGCAAGATGGAGGTGGCCCGGCAGCTTCACGCACTGTCGAAGCCTACGCTGGCGATGGTGAACGGCCCCGCCGCAGGCGCGGGATTGGCGCTGGCCCTCGCGTGCGACCTGCGGATCGCCGGGGCTTCCGCGCGGTTCACCACCGCATTCGCCAAGGTCGGCCTGCCCGGCGACTTCGGCGGCAGCTTCTTCCTGTCGCAGCTGCTCGGCCCGGCCAAGGCGCGCGAGCTCTATTTCACGGCCGCCACCATCGATGCAGGCGAGGCATTGTCGCTCGGTCTCGTGAATCGCATGGTGCCCGACGCCGACCTTGCCGCGACCACGCTGGAGCTGGCGCGGCAGCTGGCGCACGGCCCCACGCTTGCCTTCGCGCAGATGAAGCGCAATCTTAACGCGGCGCAAGGTGCGGCATTGGCGGCGGTGCTGGACCTGGAGGCGCGGCACCAGGTTGCCGCCAGCCGCACCGCAGATCATCGCGAGGCCGCGCAGGCCTTTGTCGACAAGCGCGCGCCTGTCTTCAAAGGGCACTAGCGCGATGGCCAGAACCGCAGCCGGCAAGCCACAGACCGGGAAGGCCGCGACTGCCGTCAAGACCGCGGCTCGCAAGCGCGGCCCGGCCAAGAGAGCGGCCGCGCCGTCAGCGGCGCGCGACGGCGCCGACACCCCCGACAACAGCCTCACGCGGATGCTCGAGCTGCTGGACCTGTTCACGCCCGCCGCGCCCTACTGGTCCGCCGATGCATTGATCCGGTATACGGGAACTTCACGTTCGACGATCTACCGGCACGTGCGCGCGCTGCACGAGGCCGGCCTGATCCGTGCGGTTGCCAACGGCAACTACATCATCGGTCCGCGCGTGATCGAACTCGACCGGCAGTTGCGGCAGACCGATCCGCTGTACAACGCCGGCGACAGGACGATGGCAAGCCTCGCCGCGACGACGGGGCACTCCGTGTTGCTGTGCGCGCTCTTCAGCGACACCGTGATGTGCGTGCGTGAGGAGCTGGCGGAGAACAGCCCGCCTAACCTGCTGTCGCGCGGTCAGCGACGGCCGCTCTTCACCGGGGCCGCGTCGAAGATCATCCTGCCCTACCTGCCGCCACACCAGTTGCGCAGTCTCTACGCCAAGCACCGCAAGACCATCGCCACGGCAGGACTGGGCTCGGACTGGACCGCGTTCCGCGCCGGGCTCACCCAGATCCGGCGTGCCGGGTACCTGACCACGATCGGCGAATTCAATGCCGGCGTGCTGGGGCTCTCCGCACCGGTGTTCAACCGGTCCGGCCACATCCTGGGCAGCCTCGGCATCGCGGGCGCGGAGACACGTTTTCGCAAGGTCGACATGCAGGCCCTTGCCGCGACCGTCGTTGCCGCCGCCGACGCGATCTCCGCGCGCATCAGCGCCATGGACTCGGAACTCGACTTTCCACCCCGCGCGATCGGCTGAGCGTGGCCTCGCCGTCCACCGACGGTGCAAGAAGTCGAATTGCCATTTGTATCAAATAGTGGGATCATTTTACTTACTGATCCGCAGGCAAGGCTGGCAATGCCCTTCGATGTCCACGTGTATGCAGGAACCGCCGGACACTCCGCATGGTTCAGCGAGGACGCCGGTGACACTTGGGTGCATCCCAACAGTCACTCGGGCATGTACCTCGAGGCCCGGGTCTGGTGCTTTGCCAGCACGCCGAAGACGCCCGACCGCCTGTACGCCGGCACCGACGCCGGACTCTTCCGCTGGGACGAAGCGCCCGCGCGCTGGACGCATCTCGCGTCCCCGATGGCCGACGTATGGGCCATCGCGCAGGACCCTGAGCACCCGGATGTCCTGATTGCCGGGACACGCCCCGCCGCGTTCTACCGCTCCACCGACGCCGGGCGCACATGGAACACTGCGGTGGCCGAAGGCGTGCGCCAGTTCTCGACCGTCAACATGGGGCCGACGCGAGTCACGCAGATCCTGTTCGACCCGGTGCACGAGGACACCGTGTGGGCGACGATCGAGATCGGCGGCATCCTGCGCAGCTCCGATGGCGGCCGCACATGGACACTGCTTGAGGCCGGCCTCATCTCCAGCGATGTCCATGGCGTTGCCGTGGTGCCGCAGGCGGATGGCTCGACCGCCATCCTCGCCACGACCAATCGCGGCCTGCATCGCAGCGTTGACCGCGGCGAGACCTGGCAATTCGTCGGCAACCTGCCG
>JANNNM010000265.1:0-2863 GCA_031398535.1 Betaproteobacteria bacterium
CGACGAACTTCCCCTTGATCTTGCCGAGGTTGCCCTGCAGCACCGCGTCGTTCAACTTGACGTGGGCCCGCTCGCGGAAGTGCATCGAGGCAACTTGCATGGCGTCAGGACCCCGTCGCGCCGGCAGTGGCGCCCGCCAGGACTTCGGCGATGTGCAGCACGCGCGTGGTCATGTCGCCACGACGGCGCATCCGGCCCTCGATGTTCAGCATGCAGCCCAGGTCGCCCAGGACGAGGGCATCGGCACCCGAGTTGGCGACGTGCTGGCATTTGTTGTCGGCCAGTCGCGACGAGATCTCGCCGAACTTGATCGCGAAGGTGCCGCCGAAGCCGCAGCAGGTCTCGCACTCGGCCATCTCGGCCAGCTGCACACCGGGCATCGTGGCGAGCAGCGCGCGCGGCTGCGACTTGACGCCCATTTCGCGCAAACCGGCGCAGCAATCGTGATAGGTGACCTTGCCCGCGAAGGTACCCGGCACCTGCTGCACCTTCAGCACATTGACCAGGAAGTCGGTGAGTTCGAAGGTGCGCTCCGCCAGCGCCTGCACGCGTGCCCGCATGGCGGCATCGTCGGCGAAGAGCTCGGCGTAGTGGGTGCGGACCATGCCGCTGCACGAACCCGACGGCGCCACGATGTAGTCGCAGCCCTCGAACTCGCTGACGAACTTGCGCGCCAGGATGATGGCGTCGGCGCGGTCTCCGGAGTTGTAAGCTGGTTGGCCACAGCACGTCTGGCTGGCGGGCACGACGACATCCGCGCCTGCGGCTTCCAGCAGCTGCAGGGCCGCAAAGCCGACCGATGGACGCATCAGGTCGACGAGACAGGTGACGAAGAATCCGACGCGCATGAGGGTGACCTGGATGACCGCGCGATCTTAGCACGCGCTTGGTGCAGGGCCGGCGGGCGCGCCGTGGTGCTAGTAGTACTGCGACTGCACCAGGGCGACGGCGCAAAGCCCCATCAGCGGTTGCGGCAGGATGCCGAACACCAGCAGCGACAACCCGTTGGCCGACAGCAGCACCCGGGTATCCTTCCGGGCTTCGATCGGCGACTTGTCCACCGGCTCGTCGAAGTACATGAGCTTCACGATGCGCAGGTAGTAGAAAGCGCCGATCAACGCCGCCAGCACGCCCACCACCGCCAGCCACACATAGCCTGCGTTGATTGCCGCCTGCAGCACCAGCAGCTTGCCGTAGAACCCGATCGTGGGTGGCATCCCGGCCAGCGAGAACATCACCAGCAGCATGACGAAGGCCCACCACGGCGAACGCTGGTTCAGGCCCTTCAGGTCGTCGATCTGGTCGGCCTCGAAGCCGCGGCGGGACAGCAGCAGCATGACGCCGAAGCCGGCCAGCGTGGTCAGCACATAGGCGACGATGTAGAAGAGCGCGGCCGAGAACCCGGTGACGTCGCCCGCCATGAAGCCCATCAGCACGTAGCCCATGTTGGCGATGCTCGAATACGCGAGCATCCGCTTCAGGTTGGTCTGCGCGATGGCCACGATATGGCCGAGCGTCATCGACAGCACGCACAGCACAATCAGCATCCCTTGCCAGTTGCCCTCCGCCCCGCCCAGCGCGCCGGCCAGCAGCCGCAGGATCATCGCGAAGGCCGCGAACTTGGGCGCGGACCCGATCAGCAGCGTGACGGCCGTGGGGGCGCCCTGGTACACGTCGGGGACCCACATGTGATACGGGACGGCACCCAGCTTGAACGCGATGGCCGAGACGATGAAGACGACGCCCAGCACCAGCAGCACCGGGTTGTCGGTGCGGCCCAGCACGGCCTGCGTGACCTCGTCGATCTGCAACGTGCCCGTGGCGCCGTAGATCATCGACATGCCGTAGAGCAGGAAGCCCGACGCCAGCGCGCCCAGCACGAAGTACTTCATCGCGGCTTCGACCGGCGCCGTCTCGTCGCGCTGGATGGCCACCAGCGCATAGAGCGACAGCGACATCAGCTCGAGGCCGAGGTACAGCGTGACGAAGCTGTTGGCCGTGATCAGCACCTGCATGCCGAGCAGCGCGAACAGGATCAGCACGAAGGTCTCGCCGCGGAAGAGACCGCGTTCGGTCAGGTAGGTGCGCGAGTAGAAGAGCACGAGCGACACCGCGACGAAGCTGAAGAGCCGCAGGAAATCGGCGACCAGATCGTCGATGACGAGGTTGTGGAAGACCCGCACCGCGTCGACGTGCATCGTCTTCAGCGTGATGCACAACGCCAGCAGCAAGGCGAATTGCGTCAGCCAGTACGACACGTGCCGCCGGTTGTCCGGCAGGAACAGGTCGACCAGCAGAATGATCGAGGCGGCGGTCAGGATGACCACCTCCGGCAGCACCGCCATCAGGTTCAGCATCATCGGGTTCATGGCGTGGGGATCTTGCTCTTGGCGACGTGCGCGAGAAGATCCACGACAGACACGTGCATGACATCGATGAACGGCTTGGGCCAGATGCCCATCACCAGGACGGCCACGGCAACCGTGCCCAGCAGCCAGAATTCGCGGCGCGAGAGGTCCTTGAGCGCGGCCACATGCGCGTTGGCGACATCGCCGAAGATCACGCGTTTGTACATCCACAACGTGTACGCGGCGCCCAGGATCAGCGAGATGGCGGCCACAAAGCCCAGCCAGAAGTTCACCTGCACGGCGGCCAGGATCACCATGAAGTCGCCGACGAAGCCGGACGTGGCCGGCAGCCCGGCGTTGGCCATCGCGAACAGCATCATGAACGCGGCGAACCTGGGCATCGTGTTGACGACGCCGCCGTAGTCCGCGATGGCGCGGGTATGCATCCGGTCGTACATCACGCCCACGCACAGGAACATGGCGGCGGACACGAAGCCGTGCGACACCATCTGGGC
>JANNNM010000279.1:0-3564 GCA_031398535.1 Betaproteobacteria bacterium
CAATCACATGGTCACGAAGTCCGCGGCGGACGCGGTGGCTGCGGCGTCCGAAATGAGGCAGACCGTTGCGCCAACGAGCGCGGTCGAGCCGATGCTGTCCCTCGGAGAGCAAGGGTTTACCTACCAGCCGAAAGCGCCCAACGGGCAGGTCGATCGCGCATCGATGTTCTTCTACGGGCATCGGGGCACCGTCAACGTGTCCGGCTATCTCAACCTGAAGGATGCGATCACCCCGGCGCAGCGCGAACTGGCGGGCAACCTGATTGCGTCGACGCTGGGGATCGCGTCGAACCCGAAGGCGCTGGCGAAGGTGACGCATTGTCGCTATCTGGATCCGGAAATACTCAGGCGCCTGCTGCCGGGCGACGACCTCGCCATGATCGTGCCCGATGCGAACAATTGCATCGCGTCGGCGGGCGGCAAGGTCGTGACCTTGGCGATTGTCAAAGACACCCGTGGCTGGCCGGCGGCGGAGCGGTCGCTGAAGTCGGGCGGCTGTACGGTGGATGCGCTACCGAAGACCGGCAAGGGCGCGGGTATTGCGCATCATTGCGGCACGGGCAATCCGCGGGCGGAGGTGATGGTGGTGACCGGTAGCCGGGTCTTCAGGATTCTCTACGCGCCTGCTGCGGAACCCAGCGACGACGAGCGGGCTGCATTGGTTGCGTTGGCCAAGGGCGCCATCGGGAAGTGAACGATTGCGGGACGCGCCGGAGCGATCAGGTCCGAACAGCCATGCGCGTCGGCGCAAACATGCTGCGGCCAAGCCACCGCCACAGGGTCTGGCCACGGCGGCCGCCACCGACCACATTCAACTGTCCGGCGTGGATCTCCTTCTCCGGATCGCTGTCGCCCGTCCAGACCTCCGTCAGTGCACGCACGGTGGACTCGACGACCACCGAAATCTCATGCCCCGGATCGTCGCGGCAAAGATCGGCCGTCTGGTTCTCCACCACCAGCCACCACATCCGCTCGCCGCGGGGCGCATCCGTGAACTGGAAGTGGATCACGACGCGCTGTCCCGCCGGAAACTTGTCGAGCTGCGCGAAGCGTCGGATGTCCCACATCAGGAAACCGGCGTCGAGTTGCTTCGGCTTCAACCGGCTGCCGATCCAGCGGGCGCCCCAGTGCCCCAGGCCGACCACGATGGGGCGGAGCTCTTCGCCTGCCTGCGTCAGGTGGTATTCCCAGCCGGTCTTGGCGCGGCGGCGTTCGACGACGCCCAGGGCTTCGAGCTTGCGCAGCCGTTGCGTCAGCAAGGTCGCCGACATGCGCGGCACGCCGCGGCGGATGTCGTTGAAGCGGCGACTGCCGCAAAGCAGCTCGCGCACGACAAGCGGCGTCCAGAGCTCACCCAGCACTTCCGCGCCGCGCGCCACCGTGCAGAACTGGCCGTAATCGATCATGACGCGAGTCTAGACGGTCCCAGGCAACAACTCCAGATTCTGGACTTGAGCCCTTCGCTGGTGCTGCTAAGTTGAAGGCCGCGACGCAATTGCGTCGACCCATGAAGGAGCCGTTGTGATGACACAGACCATTGAGCGCCCTGCAGCATTCGACCCGGTGAAGTTCAGGCAGACGACGCGCGCGCAGTGGGAGAGCGCCGCAGAAGCATGGGATCGCTGGTCGCCGCTGCTTGCCGAGTGGCTTGGCCCAGCGACCGACGCCATGCTGGACATGGCCACCGCCAGGCCGGGCGCGCGGGTCCTCGATGTGGCGGCCGGCGCCGGAGAGCAGACACTTGCAGCCGCGCGTCGAGTCGGCGCGGACGGCTACGTGCTCGCGACCGACATCTCCCCCGCGATCCTGCGCTTCGCGCAGAGCGCGGCGCGCCAGGCGGGTCTGGCCAACGTCGAGACGCTCGAACTCGATGGCGAGCGGCACGACACCTTGCCTGAAGCCTCCTTCGACGCGGCGCTCTCGCGCGTCGGGCTGATCTACTTCCCTGATCAGCAACGCGCGCTTGCCGGCATCCGCCGCGCGCTCAAGCCCGGCGGGCGCTTTGCCGCTGTGGTCTATTCGACCCCCGACAGGAATGCGTTCTTCTCGATCCCGGTGGGCATCATCCGCCGCCGTGCGCAGCTGCCCCCGCCGTTGCCAGGACAGCCGGGACCCTTTTCGCTCGGAGCGGAAGGCGTGCTGGCCAACGTGCTGGAGCAGGCAGGCTTTCGCGACGTCGACGTGCGCAAGGTCGACTCGCCGGTGAGGCTGCCGTCAGCGGCGGAGTGCGTGCGCTTCGAGCGCGAGTCCTTCGGTGCGCTGCATCAGATGATGGCCGCGATGAGCGAGCGCGAACGCGCCGAGACATGGGAGGAGATCGAGGTCGCACTCGGCGAGTTTGAGTCGACCCACGGCTTCGTGGGTCCATGCGAAATGCTGGTCGGCGCCGGGACCCGGTGAATGGAGGCCACCCGCCTCGCGATCGTGCAGAAGGCCCCGGCGTTTCTGGACCACGCCGAATGCTTGCGCATCGCGGTCAGCGCCATTGCCGAGGCCGCGGGGGGCGGTGCTGGGCTGGTGGTCTTCCCCGAGGCCTTCATCTCCGGCTATCCGGCCTGGATATGGCGACTGCGTCCGGGTGGCGACATGGCGTTGTCCGAGCGGTTGCACCGTGCACTTCTCGAGAATGCCGTCGATCTCGCCAGCAATGATCTTGACCCACTGCGCGAGGCGGCGCGCAAGCATCGCGTCACGGTGATCTGCGGCATCAACGAACGGGACGGGACCTTCAGCCGCGGCACGCTGTACAACACCGTGGTGACATTGGGCCCCGACGGCAGCGTTCTCAACCGGCATCGGAAACTCATGCCCACCAATCCCGAGCGCATGGTCTGGGGCCAGGGGGATGCGACCGGTCTCCGCTCGGTCGACAGCCCGTGCGGCAGGATCGGCGCCCTCATCTGCTGGGAAAACTACATGCCGCTTGCGCGCTATGCGCTCTATGCGCAAGGGCTGGACGTGTACGTAGCGCCGACGTACGACAGCGGCGACCGCTGGATCGCGACGCTTCAACACATTGCGCGCGAAAGCGGATGCTGGGTGGTGGGAAGCGGCGTGGCGTTTCGCGGCTCCGATATCCGTGGCGCCGCACCTGGCCTGAGCGACCTCTACCCCGATGCCGAAGAATGGGTGAATCCCGGGGACTCGGCGGTCGTTGCGCCGGGCGGCAAGATCGTGGCCGGACCGTTGCGCAACGAGTTTGGTTTGCTTTACGCCGATATCGACCGTGCCCCCATCGACAACGCGCGGCGAACACTTGATGTCACGGGACATTACGCCCGGCCCGACCTGTTCTCGCTGCACGTACGCAATGGTCCGCTGAACCCTGCGGATTTCAACCCGACTTGAGCATGCTCCAGTGCACGGACCAGGCCAGGTCCAGGCGCCCGCCCTGTCAAGTCGATGTACCTCCACTCCCACGAGGCCGCCGGCTTGCCCGTTGCCGGATCGACGCGCCGCGCGTGAACCTGATGGTCATGACGGGGAGTTCGCCTTGAATCCATCCAACTGGAATCGTACTTGCCCGTAATGAGCGGCGATATAGGTCAGCAGCGCGTAGATGAA
>JANNNM010000326.1:0-3703 GCA_031398535.1 Betaproteobacteria bacterium
TCGGCAAGGTGTTCGAGCGGCACCGCACAGTCCTCGATGAACGACACCGGCTTGCCGTCGCCGCGCATGCTCATCATGATGTTGAGGCCTGCCTTGCGCACCTCCCACAGCGCCTTCTGCGGCGCCGCGGCGGTCATGCGCACGACGCTGCCCGGCAGCCCCAGGTCGCCCATCAACACGCCCAGGTCTTCCAGCTGCCGTGCCGGGAGGTCCGCCGTGTCGCCGGTGAATTCGACGAGCAGGATCGCATCGGGCTTGCCGATCAGCGCGGCGTCGATCACCGGCCGGAACGCGGGGTTGCTGCGCGCCAGCTCGATCATCGTGCGGTCGACCAGCTCCACCGCCGAGGGTTTCAATCCGACGATCGCGCTCGTGCATTGCATCGCCCGGTGCAGCGTCGGGAAATTCACCACGCCCAGCGTCCGGTGCTGCGGCAGCGGTACTAACGCCAGCGTCAGCGTGCGCGTCCACGCCAGCGTGCCTTCGCTGCCCACCAGCAGGTGCGCGAGGTTGACGCTGCCATCCTGCGTGTAGGGCCGTTCGCTGCGCGGGTGAAAGACATCGATGTTGTACCCGCCCACGCGGCGCAGCACGGTGGGGACGCGCGCCTCGATCTCATCCCGCTCGCGCTCGCCGATGGCGCGCAATCCGTCGACCAGCGTGCGGATGCGCACGCCTTCGTTGCGCATGGCGCGCTCCGGCCCGAAGCGCGCGGCGGTGCCATCGGACAGCAGCGCATCGATTGCGACGACGTTGTGCACCATGTTGCCGTAGGCAATCGAGCGCGAGCCGCAGGAGTTGTTGCCGGCCATGCCCCCCAGCGTGCATTGCGCTGCCGTACTGACATCGACCGGAAACCACAGGCCGTGCGGCTTCAGCCACGCATTGAGCGTGTCGAGCACGATGCCGGGCTCGACGGTGACCGTCCGGGCCTCGGCGTCGAAGGCCACGACCCGGTCGAGGTGCACGCTGTGGTCGATGACGAGCGCTGCACCCACGGTCTGCCCGCACTGGGAACTGCCCGCGCCGCGCGGCAGCATCGGGACGCCAAGGTCGCGGCATACGTCGAAGGCCGCGCGGACATCGGCGTCGCTGCGCGGCACCAGCACGCCCACCGGTTCGACCTGGTAGATCGACGCATCGGTCGAATAGCGTCCGCGCGACGCGGCATCGAACAGCACCGCGCCTTCCACGGCATCGCGCAGGCGCCGCGCAAGTTCGCTTCGCGCGTGCTGCGGATGGAACACCAGCGGTCGCACTGCGGCGGCATTGGCAGCATCCGGCATCGACGGGCCCCGTTCCGGAAGTTGTTCAGGTGCGCGGCGGAAAGGCTTCCGCGCGAATGCGATTATGATACGTGCAGGTCGCGAAGCGGGGACCAACACCGCAGCGGCACGCAATCGCCATGAGGAGGCAATCCATGTTCGTACTCGACACCCATCCGTCCGGGCGGCATTTTCTGCAGATCCCGGGGCCGACCAACGTCCCGGACCGCGTGCTGCGCGCGATCGACCAGCCCACGATCGATCACCGCGGACCCGACTTCGCGCGCCTGACGCTCGAGATCATGGAGCGCCTGAAGCCCGTCTTCCAGACCAGCGGTCCGGTCATCATTTACGCGGCATCCGGCACCGGTGCATGGGAAGCGGCGATGGTCAACACCTTGTCGCCCGGCGACCGCGTGCTGATGTTCGAGACCGGCCAGTTCGCCGTCCTGTGGCGGGGGATTGCCGAGAAGCTGGGCCTCGTCGTCGAGTTCGTGCCCGGCGACTGGCGCACCGGCATCGATGCCAAGGTGGTCGAGGCGCGACTTGCCGATGATCGCGCGCACACGTTCAAGGCCGTGCTGGCGGTCCACAACGAAACGTCGACGGGCGTCACCAGCAACATCGCCGCGATCCGCAAGGCCATCGACAGCGCCGGCCATCCGGCGTTGCTGATGGTGGATACCATCTCGTCGCTCGGCTCGGTCGACTACCGGCACGACGAATGGGGCGTCGACGTCACCGTGGCCGGGTCACAGAAGGGCATGATGCTGCCGCCGGGCCTGTCGTTCAACGCGGTCAGCGACAAGGCGCTTGTAGCCAGCAAGGAAGCGCGGCTCCCGCGCGCGTACTGGCGCTGGGACGAGCATCTCGCGATGAACAAGCAGGGCTTCTTTCCCTCCACGCCCAACACGAACCTGCTGTACGGCCTGCACGAGGCGCTGGCGATGATGCACGAAGAAGGCCTTCCTGCGGTCTACGCCCGTCACGCGCGGCACGCCGAAGCCACGCGCCGCGCGGTACGCGGTTGGGGCCTCGAGGTTCTTTGTCGCCATCCCGCCGAAACCAGCAACGCGCTCACCGCCGTGATGATGCCCGAGGGCCACGACGCTGACGCCTACCGGCGCGAAGTGCTCGCGCATTTCGACATGTCGCTCGGCATGGGTCTCGGCAAGCTGGCCGGGCGCGTGTTCCGCATCGGCCACCTCGGCTTCTTCAACGACCTGATGCTGTGCGGGACGTTGTGCGGTGTCGAGATGGGGTTGGCCCTGTGCAATGTGCCGCACCAGAGGAACGGCATCAGCGCGGCGATGGCTTGGCTGCAGGACAGTGGCGGCGCGACCACGGCGGAACGGCGCGCCGCATGACCGGCTGGCGGATGTAGGCGGCGGACGACACGCGAATGAGCAGTAGGCCGCACGATATTGCGGTGGCGAGCTAGGACACTGGGTTTTCTTTCACCAGGAGTTTCCATGATGCCCACCGCCCGCCGCCGCTGTTCGTTCTCCCGCCAAGTCGCCGCCATCGCCAGCTTCGCCTGCGCGCTGGTTGCCCTTCCGCTGCACGCCGCAACGGACTACACGGACCTGTGGTGGACACCTTCCGAAAGTGGATGGGGCGTCAACCTTATCCAGGCCGACGACTTCATCTTCTCCACGTTCTTCGTCTACGGCACCACCGGCCAGCCCACCTGGTTTACCGGGCAGTTGTCGCGCGACGCCAATGGTAACTGGACAGGACCGTTGTACGTGACCAGTGGAACCTTCTTCGGAGCGGGCTGGAATGCGGTACAGAGCGGCATACGCCAGGTAGGCACCGCCTCGTTCTTCCCGGCATCGGATGCCTCTGGCACGCTGAACTACAACGTCGACGGCGTCAATGTTTCGAAGGCGATCCAGCGGCAGACATTGAAGACCATCCCGCTCGGCGGCACCTATCTGGGTTCGGTGTACAGCTCGGTATCGGGATGCGGCAATCCTGCGGAGAACGGCGTCGTCAGCCGCTATTCCTCGATTGCCGTCTCGCAGACCCTTACGAACAACATCACGCTAGATTTCGGATTGCAGAACGCGGGTTCCTGCGTCCTCAATGGCAACGCCAACCAGTTCGGGCAGATCTACCAGATGCCCACGGCCACCTACACGTGCGGCGCGGCGGGTGTCACGGTCCTGGTCACCAACCTCAAGGCTACGGCGCAAGGGGTGGAAGGACAGTGGCAGGGGCCAATCGGCGGCGGCTGTTTCGAAACCGCCTTCTTCACCGGTACGTTGCAGTAATCCGGAAGCCCGGCTCCGCCACAGTCCTGTGGCGGAGGACCGGCGGGATCACAGGGCGATATCGACCATCATCTCGTTGGCCAGCGCTTCCAGCGCATGGCGCAACGCGTCGTTGCCTACCGACTGCGGCACCAGCAGGTCGGCCTTCACCATGAAGAGGTG
>JANNNM010000374.1:0-5009 GCA_031398535.1 Betaproteobacteria bacterium
CCCTGCGGCAGGCCAACTACGACTACGAGCGCATCCAGTACAACACGGTCGTCTCCGCCGCGATGAAGATGCTGAACACGCTTGAGGCGCTGCCCGCCAACGAAGCCGGCACCGCGGCCTTCACGCGCGAAGGATTGTCCATCCTGTTGCGGGTGCTCTACCCGGTCGCGCCGCACACCACGTGGGTGATGTGGAAGGAACTGGGCTACGACGCCGCGATGGGCGACCTGATCGACGCCGCGTGGCCCGCCGTGGACGACGCGGCGCTGGTGCAGGACCAGATCGAACTGATGCTGCAGGTCAACGGCAAGCTTCGCGGCAAGCTGGTGGTACCGGCCACGGCTGACAAGGACGCGATCGAGGCCGCGGCGCGCGCCAGCGCCGACGTCGCGAAGCACGCCAACGGCGCAGCGGTCAAGAAGGTGATCGTGGTGCCGGGAAGGCTTGTCAATGTCGTCGTCTAGCGCATCGATGCAGCAACGTCGCTTGTTCCTGCGCGTCGGCACGGCAGTGGTCGCCGTGGCTGTGCTCGCCGGGTGCGGCTTCCGCCCGCGCGGCGAGGCGACGTATCCGTTCGACTCGATCTTCGTCAATGCGCCGGTGTCCCCTCCCTTTGCCACGGAGCTCACGCGCGCGATCGCCGCGGCCAGCGCAGCGAAGGTGACGGACTCGGCGCTCACGGCGCAGGTGATCCTCGACATCCCGTCCGTCATCGACGACAAGGAAGTGCTGTCGCTGTCCTCCGGCGGTTCGGTGCGCGAGTACCAGCTGATCAAGCGCGTGCAGTTCCGGTTGCGCGACAAGGAAGGCATCGACTGGATGCCGTCCGGCGAGATCGTGATCCGCCGTTCCTATACGTTCAACGAAACGCAGGTGCTGGCGCGCGACCTGCAGGAACAGCGGCTGCAACGTGAAATGCAGACCGACGCCGTGCAGCAGATCGTGCGGCGGTTGCAGGCGGCCCGCAAGCCTGCGTGACACCACCGGCGGCATGCGCCGCCGGTGTCAGGACCCGGTGCGGCGCGTGTTGCCGTCGGCGCTCCACTCCTCGCTGCCCACGCCGTGATGCACGGTGAAAAGTCCCGCCGGATCGTACTTGCGCTTGACCGCGCGCAGGCGCGGATAGTGCACGCCCCAGTAGTCGTTGCGCCAGGTCTTCTCGAAGAAGCCTGCCTCCGACACGTAGGACCCTGACATCGGCATGCCTTCCCGCAACGCGCGCATCGCGCGGTTGATGCGGGTTGCGGCCACGCGCGCACGGGCAACGTCGGGTTCGTGGCCGGGCACGCCGGGAAATGCAGGGGGCGCGCCCCCCGCGATGATCACCAGCGCCATCGCATCGAGCACCACCGGGTTCATCGCCGTGTTGCGCGACGCGGCGATCGCCTCCGGCGGCGCGCCAGCCAGCCCCTTGTTGAAGTGCATGCCCACGCGCCAGTGCCGCGACGCGGCGAAGAGCGCGTTCACCAGTTGCGGTTGCTTCGCCGGCTGCAGCATCGAGGCCGGCAGCCATGACGACAGGTAGTTGTAAAGGTACTGGCCGGCCTCCCCCAGGTTGCCCGTCCAGAACACGTTGGCTTCGGGCGCATTGGGCCGGTCATCCGCAATCACCACCGACGGCAGGTTGGCACGGAGGAACGCCGGGTCCCACAACCGTCGCGCGGGCAGCGCCACGATGCGCATCGGTGCTGCCACCGTATAGTCACCGCGCGCGGCGGCAACCCAATCGAGCAGCGGCGTCCACGTGGCCTCCGCCTGCGCCTGCGTCAGGCCCTGGAACACCATCGACACCTGCAGCGCGTTGTCCGTTTCCAACGCCACCTGCTCGCCCCAGTGCGGATTGAAGAGCTGCTCGCGATAGAACGCGACGAAGCGCGCGATCAGCCGCTTGAACGCCGGATCGGATCCGGCCTTGAGCGAGAGCGTGGCGCCGCCGAAGAATTCCGGCAGGTCGTGCGTACGCAGCGTGACGCGGGTGACGACGCCGAAGCTGCCGCCGCCGCCGCCCTTCAACGCCCAGAAGAGATCGGGGTTGGTGCACGCGTTGGCGATGCGCACTTCGCCGTCCGCGGTCACCACCTCGGCTTCGAGCAGCGACGATGCCGCCGTGCCGTAGCGCTTGGAAAAGCTGCCGAAGCCCCCGCTCTGGATGAGACCTGCCACGCCGACGGTGGCGCAGCCGCCACCCTGCACATAGCGCCCGGCATCGGAGACGATGGCGTGATACGTGCGCATCCAGATGGCGCCGGCCTGCACGGTGGCCGCCGGCTGCGGCGCGACGCTGCCCGCGCAGCCGGTGCCGACGAAGGCGCCATGCAGCGTGATGTCCTGCATCGCCCGCGTCCACACCAGCAGCGATCCCGCCGCGTTGGACGTGCCCTGGTAGCTGTGGCCCCCGCCCTTCACCACGAGACGCAGGTTGTGCCGGCGCGCAAAGTTGACCGCGTGCACGACATCCTGCGTGTTCGCCGCTGCCACCATGTACGCGCTGGCGCGCGATGTCCACGCGTCGGCCCAGCCGCTGGTTTGCGTCAGCGCCGGGTTGTCGCCGATGAAGTACGGGTTCTTCAGTTCCTTGAAGAGTTCGGTGCAGGCCGCGCTGGTTGGGGCACCGACGCAGGCGTCCAGCGGTGACGCCAGTTTGACGACCCGCCCGGCTACCGCCGTTTCCAGCTTCGCCCACTCCGCATCCGCAGGCCACGCCGGATCGCCGGGCAGGTTGCGCCGCAGCGTCTTCGTACCCGGGGTGGCCGCCCACGCAGCCGGCAGCCCGGCAAACCAGGAAAACAGCGGCAACGCGCCGAGGTGGCGCAGCAGTTGGCGTCGATTCATGTCATCGACTCTCGTGCAACGCCAGCATCCGGTCGATGCCCTGCTCCAGCGTGGTGTCGGGTCGGTAGCCCAGCAACGCCTCGATGCCGTCGTTGACCAGGCCCCATGCGGCCGGCGGCGTGCGCGCCGGCACCGGCGTTGCGACCAGGTCGGGAAAGCGCGTGGCGAGATGCGCCATCGCGGCGCGCACCGGGCGCTTGTCGCCCACGACGTTGATCACGGTGCAACGCGGCAACGGCCGCTCGACCGCGCGCGTTAACACCGTCGCCGCATCGTCGATCCACGTCCAGTCCATCGCGTCCGGATAGTCCGGAAAGTGGATCGCGCGCTCGCCCGCGGCCACGCGTTCGATCAGCGCCTGCACTTCCACCCAGCCGCGCACGCGCCCCGGACCATACACATAGCCGAAGCGCAGACCGAGGTAGGCGGGCGCATCCGGGCGGGTGCACATTGAGTACGCGAGATGTTCGGCGAAGGCCTTGGTGGCGCCGTAGACATTGCGCGGATTGAGGCGGGTGTCGTCGCCGACGGTGCCCTGCATCGGGCCAACTGCGGAGATCGAGCTGGCGTAGATCACGCGCGCCACCTTCGACTGCTCCGCTGCGGCAAAGACCGCGGCGGTGCCCAACGCATTGAGACGGGTGGCAGCGACGGGATCGCGCTCGCCCGCATCAGTGAGGCCCGCCGCCAGATGCACGATGGCCTCCGGCCGGACCTCCTGCACCAGTGCCGCGATGGCGGCGGGATCCGCCGCGTCAAGGTGCCGGTCAGCGCCGGCGAGGATGTCGGCGGTGACCACCTGGTGGCCGGCTGCCCGCGCCTGCCGCGCGAACGTCGCGCCGAGGAAACCGCAACCGCCCGTCACGAGTACATGTGTCATCGGTACGGATCACCTTCAGTCGATTGATGGAGTGGCGCACGCGCACGGCCTGCGCAATGGCTGAAGGATACATCGCAACCATGCATTCCGAGGGCGGTGAATGCGACAATGCAGGACCTATGCAAGTCAAACCCGACGACCTCCTCTCGCACCTGCAACGCGGGATACAAAAACTCTACGTGATCCACGGCGACGAGCCGCTATTGGCGCTGGAAGCGGGCGACGCGATCCGCGCCGCGGCGCGCGCGGCCGGCGCGACCGAGCGCGAGGTGCTGGTCGTCGAGCCCGGCTTCAAGTGGGATGCGCTGGTCGGCGCCAATGCCAATGCCAGCCTCTTCGGCGACCGCAAGGTGATCGACCTGCGGATTCCCACCGGCAAGCCCGGCGTCGAGGGCGGCAAGGCGCTCGAAGCCTGTGCGGCCAACCCCAACCCGGACAACATCACGCTGATCACGCTGCCGCGGCTCGACCGCGCGACGCAAGCCTCGGCGTGGTTCTCGGCGCTCGCCGACGCCGGGGTCAGCATTGCCGTGTATCCGGTCGAACGCGATGCATTGCCCGCGTGGATTGCGCAGCGGCTGGCGCGGCAGAACCAGAAGGTGTCGCGCGACACGCTGGCGCTGCTCGCCGAAAGCTGCGAAGGCAACCTGCTGGCGGCGCGGCAGGAGATCGAGAAGCTGGCGCTGCTGCTGCCCACCGGCATGCTCGACCCGCAGGCCGTGGAGGATGCGGTGGCCGATGTATCGCGCTACGACATCTTCGCGCTGTCGGAAGCGTGGCTGGCCGGGGACGCCGCGCGCGCGCTGCGCATCCTGCAGGCGCTGGCCGGTGAAGGCGATGCGCCCACGCTGGCGGTATGGCAATTGTCGGAGGACGTGCATGCGTTGGCCGCCGTGCATGCGCAGGTACGCAATGGCGCGTCGATCGCGTCGGCCGTCAAGGGCGCGCGCGTATGGGGCAAGCGACAGCAGGCGATGGAGCGCGCGGCCCAGCGCGTGCCTGCTTCGCTGATCGCGCCGTTGATCCAGGCACTGGCGCGCGTGGATGCGCTGGCCAAGGGCATCGGCCGCGGCAACGCATGGGACGAGCTGGCGACGACCGCGATGGCGCTGGCCGGCAAGCCCGCGCTGCCGTTGCCTGTTTTCGTGCGCTGAGCAGGATCGCGTCTGCGCGAACAGGCGAGGCGTTGAGCCTCGCACGGACGGCTCAGTGCTTGTGCTTCTTCCTGCTCCCATCGCCTGAGCCGTCGAGCACCAGCGCCGACCCATCGACCCCGCCGCGCTTCTTGAGGTCGGCC
>JANNNM010000902.1:0-6253 GCA_031398535.1 Betaproteobacteria bacterium
CTTCGGCAGCAACTGCAGCGGCACGCCGCTGGCCGTCGGCACGCACAGGTTGGTGATGATGATCGCGTCGTAGTTGGCAGGGTCGGCCAGCTTGTAGACCGCTTCACGGATGTCTTCGAACAGCTTGCCGGTGACCAGCGACTCGGAATTGAATGGCACGTAGCCGACCGTGCGGCGCGCGCCATAGAAGTGCGACGTAAACGTCAAGCCGTAGACGCAGCATGCAGAGCCGGACAACACGGTGGCCGTGCGGCGCATCCGCAAGCCGACGCGCAGGCTGCCGAAGGCCGGACACATCGATTGCGGCTGGTCGTGCGGGCCCTTCGGGTCGTCCTTCGCATACTGGTCCAGCGTGTCGCTCTTGCCGGCGGCCTTGGCGGCGGCCAGCATTTCGTCGCGCCCCGAATGGCAACCCAGCCCGTCCGCGTTCACGGCGGACGGATTGGCGAGGACGACGGGGGCGGCGGCGGTCATGAACGTGGGCTCGATGGAATCAAACCGTGTCGTAGACCACTTCGAGCGAGTCGCGCTTCGATTCGCTCTTGCCGCACATGTCGAACTGCGTGGCGGGCTCCAGCACCACGTTGCGGCCGGTGACATCGCTGGAGAAGAGGCCCAGCAACTCGTCCTGCGTCAACGGATTGGGCCGCACCGGCGGTGCCTCGCCGACGTTCTTCGCGAGCTCCTCGAACAGAGGCGCCCACTGCGTGCCGGGGCGGCCGATGATTTCGTACGAGGCGCTCTTGCGGCGGATGTCGTCGTGCGCGGGGATCGCGGACAGCACGGGAATGCCCACGCGCGCCGCGAAGGCCGCGGCTTCGCCGGTGCCGTCGTCCTTGTTGACGACCATGCCCGCGACGCCGACGTTGCCGCCCAGCTTGCGGAAATATTCGACGGCCGAACACACGTTGTTGGCGACATAGAGCGACTGCAGGTCGTTGCTGCCGACGACAATCACCTTCTGGCACATGTCGCGCGCAATCGGCAGACCGAAGCCGCCGCACACGACGTCGCCCAGGAAATCGAGCAGCACGTAGTCAAAGCCCCACTCGTGGAAGCCCAGCTTTTCCAGCAGCTCGAAGCCGTGGATGATGCCGCGCCCGCCGCAACCGCGGCCGACTTCAGGACCGCCCAGTTCCATGGCGTACACGCCGTCGCGCTTGAAGCAGACATCGCCGATCTGGACCGCTTCGCCGGCAAGCTTCTTCTTCGACGAGGTCTCGATGATCGTCGGGCAGGCGCGGCCGCCGAACAGCAGCGACGTGGTGTCGCTCTTCGGGTCGCAGCCGATCAGCAGCACCTTCTTGCCCTGCTGCGCCATCATGTACGACAGGTTGGCCAGCGTGAAACTCTTGCCGATGCCGCCCTTGCCGTAGATCGCGATGATCTGCGTTTCCTTGGTCACTTCGCCCGTCGGCGCCGCATCGGGTTCGATCGCGGCTTCGGCGCGTAACTGCTTGTTCATCGTGAACTGCACGACGGCCGGGGCTGCGGTGCCGCAGGAGGCGGAACTCATGAGCACGTTCTCCAATCGAGGATCATCTTGAGACAGGCCGCGTCGCCGAAGGCGGTACGGTAGGCAGCAGGTGCCGTGACGGCGTCCTGCCGATGCGTGATGAGGCCGGCCAGCGACAGCTCGCCGGATTCGGCCAGCGCCTTGACGGCGCGCAGGTCGCTGTCCTGCCATTGCGCGGCGATGCGGATCCGCGCCTCGCGCATGAAGGCAGGCGGGAACGCGAAGTTGATGGGGTCGGAGTAGAAGCCGGCCAGCACGATCTCGCCACCGGGCGCGAGTCGTTGAATGAGCTTGTCGAGCAGCGTGGCATCGCCGCTGACGTCGTAGATCGCGCGATAGTCGCGGCGTGCGTCGGAGGCCGGGTCGATCACCTGGTAGCCGACCGCACCGTCGGCGCGTTCCGGGTTGCGTTCCCACACCGTGGGCCGCTCGCCGCCGGCCAGCAGCGCCAGGCGCGCCAGCATGCGGCCCAGCACGCCGTGACCGATGATGAGATCAGGGGCGCGCGAACCCTTGGCGGCCATCGCGTGATACGCGGTGGCGGCAAGCGCGAGCAACACGCCCTCTTCCGCGAGGCTGTCGGCAATCGGGGTGACCTTGGCGCCCGGAACCACAACGCGTTGCGACGCACCGCCGAAGAGTCCGCGGACCTCGCCGTAACAGCGGGCACCCGGCACAAACACCCGTTGCCCGACAGTGGCGCCGGTCTTGGCCCCGGCGGCACGGATGCGTCCCACCGATTCGTAGCCCGGGACCAGCGGATAGCCCATGCCCGGGAACGGCGGCATCTTGCCGGTCCACAGCAGCCGTTCGGTCCCGGTGCTGATGCCGCTCCACTCGATGTCGACGACGACGTCCTCGTCACCCGGCGGCGAGAGATCGAGACGACTCAACACCAGTCGCTCGGGCTCCTCCAGCACTACGGCCAAACTGTGCATCCTGTTCCCCGCTTTCCGAGTTCGCACTGCTTGTTGGTGAACGCGTCCTGCTTTGGCGTCACTCGGTACTGTCAGTCTATCGTTACTTGCGATGATGTCAAGCTTTCCTAACACTTTCTTGAAACGTGTCCAGTCAACCCGCGTTGTCACGCCGCCCGCGCCACGACCAGACCGGTCTGCAACGGCATGGACGTCGAGATCTCCCGCACGTCCGTGAACCCGGCCGCCTGCAACAGGATCGCAAGATCCGCCACCGAACGCGGCCGCCCCCGCCCCATCGCCAGCAGGTAGAACGCGAAATAGGCGGCACCGACCGTGGCGGCATCCGGCGCGTCGCGCAGCGGCTCGGCAATCAGCACCGTCCCGCCTTTGGGCAACGCACGGCGCACGGCGCCGAGCAGCGTGCGCACCCGCGCGTCGTCGTGGTCGTGCAGCACGCGGACGAGCGTCACGAGGTCTGCGCCCGACGGCAGCGGGTCGACGAGGAAGTCCCCGCCATGGGCGGTGGCGCGTCCGGTCAGGCCGGTCGCCGCAAACCGTGCCGTGGCGCGGTCCGCCACGGCAGGCAGGTCGAAGAGTCGCAACTGCAAGTCGGGGATGTGTCCCGCCACCGCCTCGAGAAACGCGCCTTCGCCGCCGCCGACATCGAGCACGCACCGATGCGCCGCCAGTGGATACGCCGCCACCACCTGCCCGGCCACCAGCGATTGCGACGCGGCCATCAGCGTCGAATACGCGGCGACGCGATCGGCGGGCAGGCCGGCGGGCGTCATCGCCCCGGCATACGGCCAGTACGCGGCCAGCGCGGTGTCGCCCTGCTCGCCGCGCAGCAATGCCACGGGGTCCCGCAGGTCGGCATAGAAGAGCGCGTGGTGTTCCACCATCGCCACGATGGCCGGGTTGCCGGCAACGCTGGCACCGAGCGCGCCCAAGCCGTAGCGTGCGCCGCCCCGGCGATCGGCCAGTTCCAGCGCCACCGCGGCGTCAAGCAGCGTTGTGGCCGCCTCCACCGACAGCCCGGTGCGCGCGGCCACCTGCATGGCCGTCTGCGGTGCCGCAGCAAGGAGGTCGAGGACGCGCAGCCGCACGCAGGCGAACAGCACCTGCGAGTAGACGAAGCCGGCGCAGAGATCGAACACGGCGCGGGCGCGCCGCCGCGCGATTGGTCGGGTGAGCGGAAAGCGCGCGGCCCAGTCGCGAAACGAAGCGCTGCCGATCCAGCGGTCACGCGTACGCCGCCATTGATCGCGCCAGGTTTCAGCCATCGGCGGAGGCGGCGCGATGGCAGTCACGGCGTGGGACCAGGGACTACTACGCCGCCCGCAGGGCGACGTCCTTGGGGACGAGTCGTTGCGTCTCGATGCGCATCGCGGCCCGCAGCGCGTCAGCCCCCGGGCAATCCGGGATCGATTCCATGGCGCCTTCGACCAACGTCTCCAGCCGGCGCAAGGCCCCGGCCAGGCCCAGCTCGCCCGCCGCACTGGGACGCCCCAGCGCCGCATCGCGGCCGATCGGCTTGCCGAGTTCAAGAGGGTCAGCCAGGACGTCCAGCAGGTCGTCGGCAACCTGGTAGGCCTCGCCCAGCCGTTCGCCCAGCAGCCGCCAGGGCGCGGGGTCGGCACCTGCGGCCGCCGCGCCGGCCATCGTGGCCGCCGCAAACAACGCGCCGGTCTTGGCCTGCTGATAGTCGGCCAGCGTGACACGCGGCTCGCACTCCCATGCCTGCCCGGCGACGATGCCGGTGGGCATGCCCACGCCGCGGCTGACGATCCGCAGCAACGGCGCCAGGCGCGACGGTTGCGCGGCCCCGGCGCGCGCCAGCGTCTCAAAGGCCAGCACGATCAGCGCATCGCCGGCCAGCACGGCCAGGCGCTCGCCGTAGGCGCGGTGCACGGACGGTTTGCCGCGTCGCGTCGCCGCATCATCGAAGCACGGCAGATCGTCGTGGACGAGCGAAGCGCAATGCAGCAGTTCGATGGCCGTGGCGGCTGCGTTCACGATGGGCGGGTGATCTTCGCCGCAGGCGGCAGCCACGGTCAGGCACAAGCGGGGCCGGATGCGGCCGCCCGCCGGAAACACGGCATAGCGCAGCGCTGCAGCCAGGCGCGGAGGCGCAGACTCGTGATCCCAGCTGCCCAGCGCGCCGCCCAACGCCGCTTCGATCCGTGTCCCTGCATCCATGCCGACTCCTCGAATTGTTCGCATTCCGCAACACTTCGTTATGTCATGTAATGTAGACATGTGCCGGTGTGCCGTCAACCGGTCATTCCAAACGCACGACTTTCCATGCCCCCTGACTCACCCGTAATCGTCGTCGGCGCCGGTATCGGCGGCCTGGCCGCCGCCATGCGCCTCGCGGCAGCCGGCCATGCGGTCACGGTGGTCGAACGCGCCGCAACGCCCGGCGGCAAGATGCGCGAGGTACGGGTGGGCGCCCACGCCATCGACGCCGGGCCCACCGTGCTGACGATGCGGCAGGTGTTCGACGACCTGTTCGATGCCGCGGGCACGTCACTGGACGCGGAGGTGGCCCTGCATCCGCTGCCGATTCTGGCGCGGCATGCGTGGGGCGACGGGCCACGCCTTGACCTCCATGCCGATCCGGCGCGCGCGGAAGAGGCGATCGGCGACTTTGCCGGCGCCGCCGAGGCGCGCGGCTATCGCGCGTTCTGCGCGCGGGCCCGCGCGATCCACGACACCCTCGATGCGACGTTCATGCGCGCGCAGCAGGCGGGACCGCTGATGCTGGCGCGCCGCGTCGGCCTCGCGCACCTTCCACGGCTGCTGCAGATCGCGCCGTTCTCGACGATGTGGCAGGCCCTGGGCGCGTACTTCAAGGACCCGCGGCTGCAGCAACTCTTCGGCCGCTACGCCACGTACTGCGGTGCTTCGCCCTTCGCGGCACCGGCCACGCTGATGCTGGTCGCGCACGTCGAGCAGGCCGGCGTGCATGCGGTCGAGGGCGGCATGCAGCGGCTGGCCGAGGCGATGCACCGCGTGGCCCTGCGGCAAGGTGTCGCGTTCCGGTTCGATGCCGACGTGAGCGCCATCGACGTGCGCGCCGGGCGCGTCTGCGGGATCCGGTTGGCGAACGGCGACGGCATCGCTGCGTCGACGATCGTGCTCAACGCCGATGCCGCGGCCGTGGGCAGCGGCGCGTTCGGCCCCGCCGCTGTTCAAGCCGTGCCCGCCATGCCGGTTGCCGCGCGCTCGCTGTCCGCGTTGACGTGGTGCGCCGAGGTCGTGGCCACCGGCTGGCCCCTGTCCCGCCACAACGTGGTGTTTTCCGCCGACTACGCGGCCGAGTTTCGCGCGCTGTGCCGCGACCGCGCCATGGCGGCAGCGCCGACCGTCTACGTCTGCGCGCAGGATCGTGGCGCCGCCGGAGAACCGATTGCCGGGGCCTCCGAGCGCGTGGTGTGCCTCGTCAATGCGCCGCCGACCGGCGATGGTCCGCGGATGACGCCGACGGCTGTCGCCGACGAAGTTGAACGCATGCACGCGATGCTGCGCCGGGGCGGACTTGATCTGCGCAGCGTCGGCGCACCACCGGTCGTGACCACGCCCGCCGACTTCCACCACCGCTTTCCCGCCACCGGCGGCGCGCTCTATGGACGGGCCAGCCACGGCTGGCGGGCCTCCTTCGCGCGGCCGGGCGCCCGCACGCGGATACCGGGGCTCTTTCTGGCGGGCGGCAGCGTGCATCCCGGCCCCGGCATCCCGATGGCCGCACTTTCGGGGACACTGGCAGCAGCATGCATCCACACGGACCTGACTTCGCGGTCGACGTAACACCGGA